>JAQUUF010000138.1 GCA_028693975.1 Acidaminococcaceae bacterium | reverse complement strand
CGTCGCGCTTAATTACTTTTTTCATTTGGTGCCCTTGCTCCCTTCTCTGCTTTAAACTACAATCTTCTTATTCCCTCAAGTATCTGCCCTGCTGGCAGTATCTGAATAAATAATCATTATGGATTTTATAATACAGCAAAATAAATAGAAAAGCAACAAAAAAAGCACAATATATTGTGCTTTTTTTATCACCTTTTGCGTTAACTCACCATATATAGTATGTTGTTTACATAATCATCCGCAGCAATTCTTAATTACCTAACTAATTGTAAGCTCCTATAAACAAATTCAGCTATTGGCAACTACTCTCGCTTCAAAATTACATTTTGGGAAAATAATCCGTACGCTCAATAACCAAATCTTCAGGTAATAACCCACCGTAACTGAGCACTCTATAAACAGCCCACGCCAAGAGCACAATAGACCCCAGAGCTACTCCATAATTTTTATCTCGAAAACCTACATAAATAATACGTACCAGACATAAGGCTATCAAAACCCACATAATTAAAAATGACATATGCAACACCTCATTAGTCGCAGATAAACAGAAAGGCTTTTGCTAGAGAGCAAAAGCCTTAAGTTTCTTGATAATTGGTGGGCGGTAACGGGATCGAACCGCTGACATCCTGCTTGTAAGGCAGGCGCTCTCCCAGCTGAGCTAACCGCCCGGTAATGGTGACCGGAGGGGGAATCGAACCCCCGATACCGCCGTGAAAGGGCGGTGTCTTAACCGCTTGACCATCCGGCCAAGTTTAAAAAATTGGTGATCCGTCGGAGGATCGAACTCCGGACACCCTGATTAAGAGTCAGGTGCTCTACCAGCTGAGCTAACGGACCACATCTTTAAAACATGTTACTGATATATATTACACAAAAACGAGAACTTTTGCAAGCTGTTTTTTATTTTTCTAGCAAAGGCACTGTCAGACTGCCTTCCGGCATCAAGATAACATTGTAATCAGGGCCTAATTTTTGCTCGGCTAGTGCTAGAGCTTCTTCAACCGTGCCAACGGCAGCGGCAAAGAGCATATCTTGAGCCAATTGTTTATCTAACCCAGTTACTAGGATGTAATCTGCTTTTTTCATCAAACGCGTAACGGCAAAAGCTTTGTTAGCACCAATTTGGAAATTGGCCTTAAGCTCGGCTTCAATAGCATCAGCACTCCCCAAACGACGGCAAGTATCTTCTAGCACTTGGCTACCACTGCCTTCTTCACATTCTGCCAAAATAATCACCACACCACCTTGGCGCACGGCTAACTGCGCATTATCCATGGTCTTTTGCATCTGGTAGACATTAATATCTTTGGGATAACCACCGCAGCTGACAATGACTACATCCGCTTCTTGGGGAATAGGCACACCATAGACCTTATCTACAAAAGCACAAGCCTCCTTATGAGCAGCAATATAATCCCCGGCAAACATTTTGAGGAATTCATGCTTAGCGTTCAAAATAGCGTTAAACAAAAATAGTGACCGTCCCTTGGCAAATAGCGCCACGCCTTCCATCTGGTCTTCGTAGCAGGGGTTCCCCGTGGTTTTGCCTAACCCAGCCTGTGGGTCTAACATAAAGCTATGGTTAACCCTAACCGTCTCCCACGCAGCGCAGCCTGGCAAAATAGCCTTACGCCCGCCGCCATAACCGCTAAAATAATGGTGCACAATGGTCCCGGTCAGAATAATATGGTCTGCCTGGCACAGATGTTTGTTAATCCAGACTGGCGTGCCACGCGAAGTATCGCCAAAATACTCAAAATCTTCCGTTACCTTCGCGTTGCTATTGTACATCTGCAGGCGTCCGGCCACATCCGCACCGACGGCTGCCACCATTTCTTCGTGGCTCATAACTCTATGCGTTCCCAAGGAGAAAAGAATACTCATGTTCTCGTCCTTGACACCCAGTCTATTCATCTCATCTACCAAAACCGGCATAAAATCATAACTATTAGCTACACGAGTAGGGTCATTGCAAATAAAGCACACCGTGTCGCCCGGTTTGATTCTCTCCGCCAAATCAGCACAACCAATAGGGTGGTGAATAGCGGACAAAACAGCTTCTTTGATATCGGTCAATGACTCAAAAGCAGCAGTCTTAACAACTTTGAGTACTTTGTCGCTCGCTAGGCTAAATTTCTTGCGACCACGTCCATAGGCAAAATCATATTCTTGCATTGTCATAGTAAAGCCCCCTTCCCAGTCCTTTTATTATACCATAAATCCGCACAAAAAAAGACTGTAAGAAGATTAGCGACACCTTCTTACAGCCTATTATAATATTTAGTTACACGAACAAGAACAGCCTTCTCCTAGACAGCCGCAGCCAACTTCTCCTCTAGCCCTAATTCTTGCGCCACTTCTTCCCAAATCACGATTTGAGCTTTGTGGAACCCATTAAAAGTCGTAGCAGAAGCGGAAGTATACGCTCCACAAGCAGGTACCAAGAGGATGTCTCCTACCTCCAAGGGCACGGTCATCTTTCCGCGGAACATAATATCTAAAGAATCACAGCTAGGTCCGGCAAAAGTCGCTTGATGGCGTTTGCCCTTCTTAAAGCTGATAAGCTTGAAATCCCACTGGTCAAAAATAACACCGGAGAAGGTACCATAAATACCGTCATCCAAGAAATACCAAGTCTGACCATTGCGCTCGTTAATACCAATAACGCTAGTAATAAGGTTAACTGCCGTACCGCACATATAGCGTCCCGGTTCTGCCCATATATCAACATCGGCAAAATCTTCTTCCAAGCGTGCGGCAATTTGTTGCAGCATTTCGCTGAGATTAAATTTCACTTTGGATTCCGGTATAGGGAACCCTCCACCAATATCCAAGGTCGTCAAGTTAAGACCTACTGCTCGCGCTTCGTCAAACAGCTCTTTAGTAATATCCAGCGCTCGCAAATACGGGTCAGAGCAGACTGTCTGACTGCCTACATGGAAGGCAATACCTGCCGCATTAAGTCCTGCTGCTTGTGCCGCCTGCAAAAGTGCTATAGCATTTTCACGGGGAGCACCAAACTTCTTATTAAGGTCAACATGAGCTTGCGCATTGTCGATGCGCAGACGCAAAAGCACTGTCGCTCCGGGACAAGCCTTGGCTAATTTGTCCACTTCACTGAAGCTATCAAAAGTAAACTTGTGCACTCCTGTATCGCGACAAGCCTTAAAACCTCTCTCGGTTTTAATAGGGTTGGCATAAATCAAGCGGTCTCCGCTAATGCCCATCTCTGCCAAAGTACGAATCTCTCCATCAGAGGCCACATCAAAAGACGACCCCAGCTCAGATAAGCGCTCCAATATTCTAGCATGGGGATTGGCCTTCATAGCATAATGCAATTTAACTTGCGGCAAATGTTCTTGTAAGAACCTATAATTTTTTTCTATTTGATTTAACGAAAGGACGAGTAGCGGCGTCTCGTAATTCGCTGCTAATCTCTCTACTGCTTCTTGGGATAATTGAAAACAACCTAATCTTTTCATATCCACTCTCCTCTCTAACTTTCTTTTGGACTGAAAACAATTATACACTTATTTTCAGAAAGTGCAAGAGGAAATTAAAGGAAATTGAAGGAGTTTTGGGATGTTTCGGTTCAAAAATTGAAAAAACCCTAAAAAATCAAACTTTGCGCAACATTAGCAAGCTTTGCGGCAGTTTAACATATCTCTCTCAAACTCTCTCATTCTCATTCAATCTTATTATTTCAAACAAAAACAGACATCAAAAAATCTCCCCGCCTAAGGTAGGGAGATTAATAACAAGAAAAGTATTTATTTGTTTTTTTGCCAGCAAACACAATATTTAGCCATTTTGGAACCTAGAACCTCGCCTGTAAAATTCCGATCACCTTGCAAGCGATAATGCTCAGTTGCCTTGACCACATATTTAAGGCCAAGATACAGATTAGGAATATTGGCATAAACAATGAGAATATTCGCCAAGTCAGAGAAAGCCCATAGATTGCCCAAATCATACCCGGCAATATTAACAACAATACCAAAGGCTGCAACAGCTAAACAAATGCAACGTACTACTATGACACAAGCCCTACTCTTGCTGATACGAGCAGCGGCAATCTCCGGGAAAGTAATCATGCCAATCAAACAAGTATAAGCAAAGAGGCAGAAACACAAAGTCAACATAAATGTTACAATA
>JAQUUF010000137.1 GCA_028693975.1 Acidaminococcaceae bacterium | reverse complement strand
AATTGCATCACTGTTTGCAATATGGAGAATTTAGATCCGGTGGGTGTGCACACTGGTGATAGTATCGTTGTGGCTCCTTGCCAGACTCTGACGGACAGAGAAGTGCAGATGCTCAGAACCGCTGCTATTGATATTGTTAGGGAACTGGGCGTAGAAGGTGGCTGTAATGTGCAGTATGCCCTGAATCCTAATTCGGAAGAATACATTGTTATTGAAGTTAATCCACGTGTGAGCCGTTCTTCGGCCTTGGCATCTAAGGCTACAGGTTATCCTATCGCCAAAGTAGCCAGCAAGATTGCTATCGGCTACACTCTAGATGAGATTGAAAATGCAGTAACCAAGAAAACAACAGCTTGTTTTGAGCCGACTTTGGATTATGTAGTGCTGAAAATTCCCCGTTGGCCTTTTGATAAATTCGTTAACGCCGACAGGACTCTAGGAACTCAAATGAAGGCTACAGGCGAAGTGATGGCGATAGAGCGCAATATGGAAGCTGGCTTGCTCAAGGCTATACGCTCTCTAGAGATTGGTCTTATCCATTTGGAAATGCCAGAGCTTAAGCCCTTGAGTGATGAAGAAGTTTTTGCTAAGATTGGCGAAGTAACTGATGAAAGATTCTTTGTGATTGCCGAGAGTATTCGTCGCGGCAAAGCCCTAGAGGAAATTCACGAGATTACTAAGATTGATTTGTTCTTCTTGCGTAAGATTCGCAATATCGTCGTTATGGAAAATAGAATTAAGACTGAGCCTATGACTGCAGAGCTGATGCGTGCAGCTAAGAAGATGGGATTTGCGGATGTAACTATTGCAGGTTATCTTGGTAAGAAACAATTAGAAGTACGTCAAATGCGTAAAGAATGGGGCATTATCCCTGTCTACAAGATGGTTGATACTTGCGCGGCAGAGTTTGATGCGGCTACTCCTTATTATTATTCCAGCTACGGCGTAGAAGACGAAGTAACCCAAAGCGACAAAAAGAAGGTAGTTGTACTGGGCTCTGGTCCTATCCGTATCGGTCAGGGTGTGGAATTTGATTATTGCTCGGTACATTCTGTCTGGGCTCTCAAAGAGCTGGGCTACGAAACTATTATTATCAATAACAACCCAGAGACTGTAAGTACGGACTTTGATACTTCTGACCGCTTGTATTTTGAGCCGTTGACACTAGAGGATGTTCTCAATGTCATTGACAGAGAGCAACCGGAAGGAGTTATCGTTGAATTCGGTGGACAGACGGCGATTAACTTGGCTGGCCCCTTGTCTCAATGTGGTATCAGAATATTAGGTTCTTCTGTGGATAGCATTGATAGAGCAGAGGATAGAGAGCGTTTTGATGAGCTTTTGACCGCTGTTGATATTCCGCGTCCCCAAGGTCATACAGTTTTTGATACTGAAGGAGCTATTAAGGCCGCAAATAGTGTCGGTTATCCAGTAATGGTGCGTCCTTCCTATGTTTTGGGCGGTCGTGCTATGGAAATCGTTTATAACGATGAAGAATTAAAGTATTATATGAGCAGTGCCGTGAAGGCTTCGCAAGAGCATCCGGTATTGGTAGACCACTATTTGCAAGGCACGGAAGTGGAAGTGGATGCAATTTGTGATGGTAAAGATGTATTGTTGCCTGGCATCATGGAGCATATTGAGCGTGCAGGCGTACATTCAGGCGATAGTATTGCTGTCTATCCTCCTCGTACTCTTAGTGAGCACGTCATCAAGACTATTATTGATTATACCAATAAGCTAGCTCTGGGGCTAGAAGTTCACGGTATGATTAATATTCAGTATATTGTAAGAGATGGTCAGGTCTATGTGATTGAGGTCAACCCTCGTTCTAGCCGTACGGTACCTTTCTTGAGTAAGGTAACTGGTATCTCTATGGTGGATGTCGCTACGAAGGCAGCCATGGGCGTGAGCATTCGCGAGCAAGGTTTCAAACCTGGCTTGAGATTGTTCCCAGACTATTATGCTGTCAAAGCACCCGTGTTCTCCTTCAATAAGATGACAGATGTAGATATTACCTTGGGACCGGAGATGAAGTCTACCGGTGAGGTAATGTGTGTGGATTATCAGTATTCTCGTGCGCTATATAAAGCTTGTACGGCAGCAGGACTTAATGTACCGGAAGAAGGTGCCATCCTCTTTACGGTAGCAGATATGGATAAGCCGGAAGCAGCAGATATAGCAGCAGGCTTCGCAGATTTAGGCTATGATATCTTAGCCACTGGTGGTACAGCACAGTATCTGAGAGAGAGAAATATTAAAGTAAGAGAAGCGGTAAAAGTCAGCGCCGGCTCCCCCAACATCCTAGATGACATCAAAGACGGTAGGATTGCCATGGTTATTAATACCTTAACTCATGGTAGAGATGTGGCACGCGATGGTTTCCGTATTCGCCGCTCTACTGTAGAACATGCTATTCCTTGCCTGACTTCTATGGATACCGCTAGGGAGTTGCAGCATGTCATGAGTGCTATGCGTCGTCGTCGTATGGTGAGCACTTATGCCTTGCAAGATTTGACCTGGGAGGGTTGAGATGACCAAGGTTATTTGTGAAGCAAAAGTAATAGCTCAAAAGTTCTTAGCACCAGATGTGAAGCTTATTGAAGTAAAGGCACCGGAGATTGCTTCTCAAGGCCAGCCGGGTCAATTCGTCAATGTGGAGGTGTCGCGTCAGGCGGCACCGCTGCTCAGAAGGCCTTTGGGTCTGGCTGTGGTTAACAAAGAAGCCGGTACCTGCTCTATGATTTATCGTATCATCGGTGAAGGAACACATTTGTTGGCTGATACCTGTGTTGGTGCGACCTTAAGTATTATTGGACCTTTGGGTCATGGATTTGACCTTAACGCGAAGAGACCTTTAGTAGTAGGTGGAGGTCTCGGATTAGCGCCTTTGCTGAATTTGGTTACGAGCCTAGCAGTTCCTGTAGATATTCTTATCGGTGGTCGTACCAAGGCAGAGGTATTTTGGACTGAACTGTTTAGAGAACATGTGCGTAATGTTTACGTAACTACCGATGATGGTTCCTGTGGTACACAGGGAAATGTTAATGCTTTGCTGCCTCAGCTTTTGGCAGAGGGAGAGTATGATTGCGTCTATGTTTGTGGTCCTGTACCTATGATGAAAGCAGTAGCGCAAGTTGTAGAACAGGCAGGACTGCCCTGCCAAGTTTCTCTAGAGAAATATATGGCTTGTGGCTTAGGGGCTTGTTTGTCCTGCACTTGTGGCGGTATTGGCAAGCGACTGAAGGTCTGCACCGATGGACCGGTCTTTTGGTCTAAGGAGGTGGCAGAATGGTAAAGCCATTATATGAGGGACGTTTGGCAACAACTATTGGTAAGCTGCAGATGCAAACTCCGGTAACTACAGCCTCAGGAACCTTTGGCTTTGGGTTAGAGTTCCAAGATTTTCTGGACTTGAGCCAAGTTGGTGCCATTACGGTAAAAGGTACCACCTTAGAGCCTAGAGCAGGTAATAAAGGGCAAAGAGTAGTGGAGACTCCGGCAGGTATGCTCAATTGCGTAGGACTGGAGAATCCTGGCGTAGAATATTTTCTTGCTGAGACCTTGCCTCAGTTGCGCGAGATAGATTCTCCTGTTATTGTTAATATTGATGGTGACTCACCGTCAGATTATGCCGAGTTAGCTAAGAAGCTTGATGTAGAAGGGGTGGCGGCCCTAGAGATTAATATTTCTTGCCCCAATGTTGCACAGGGTGGTTTGGCGTTTGGGACATGTCCTACAGCTGCGGCCGAGGTAGTGCGAGCCGTGAAGTCTCATACGAGCAAAACCGTTATCACCAAGTTATCTCCCAATGTAACGGATATTGTAGAGATTGCTCTGGCGGTAGAAGAGGCTGGTAGTGACGCTCTATCGTTGATTAATACTTTGGTAGGGATGAAAATAGATATTAACAGACAATGCCCCGTCTTGGGTAATGTTATGGGCGGGTTGTCCGGTCCGGCTGTGCGTCCTGTAGCGGTACGCATGGTGTATCAGGTAGCACAAAAAGTCAGTATACCCATCGTGGGCATGGGCGGCATTATGTGTGCCGAAGATGCTTTGGAATTTATTTTGGCAGGAGCCAGTGCTATTGCAGTAGGCACCGCTAATTTCCGCGACCCTCGTTTGGCCCAGACTATCAGCCAGGGTATTTTGCACTATATGGATGCGCATGGCGTTGCCAAATTGCAGGAT
>JAQUUF010000136.1 GCA_028693975.1 Acidaminococcaceae bacterium | reverse complement strand
GTGTGCTAACACCCTTCGAAAAGCACGAAGAATATTTGAAAGCTGCATAAAAAACACCAGCACATTTCTGCGCTGGTATTAAAAAATTTATATTTTTTCAATTGTCCACTTGACGGGTAGCAGTTCAGTAATCCTCGAATTAGTGTTTTTTTTGTTATAAGAACCTCTCCGTCTGTTCGCTACGCTCACAGCCACCTCTCCTTGTAAGGCGAGGCTTAGTTAGAAGTGCTTATCAAGAGCTCTCCTTGTAAGGCGAGGCTCAGCTAGAAGTGCTTATCAAGAGCTCTCCTTGTAAGGCGAGGCTTAGCTAGAGGTGCTTATCAATAGCTCTCCTTGTAAGGCGAGGCTTAGCTAGAAGTGCTTATCAAGGCTCTCCTTATAAGGAGAGCTGGCGCCGCAGGCGACTGAGAGGTTACCGATGCTGCTCATAGAACTGCCTTGCCTGCCAAGCTTTATTATCATAAATCGCTTGTCGCCAAGCTACATTGCTGCGTACGTGGAGAATGTCTTGTCCGCCCAGCTTGTGCTGCCGTTCCATGATGGTTGCTAGAGAATCATGCTGTCCGTTCTTCAAGATGTCGTACATAGCCATGCAGGAAGTAGTACGTCCGATACCGGCTTGGCAATGAAAGTGCAACCAAGCTCCTTGTGGTAGTGTTTGTACAAAAGACAAGAACTTGGTCACTTCTTCCGGCTGGGGCCAGTAGTGGTCCGTACAGGTGAGTCGCAGATAGTGAACGCCTGCTTTTTGGGCTTCCTGTGCTTCTGTAGCCGTTTGAATATCAGTTACACTTAGAGCAGCGTGAGGTACCTTGTTTTTATCCAAATGGTAAATAGTTGCACTCTGGTTGTTCCTGCTGCCCAGCTGCAAAGGTTCTAGACGCTGGATATAAGCACTGCTCTTGCCGGCATTAGCCCAGTTGTTGTCACCGTACCAGCTGACCGCATTACCGTTAAAATAGCCGTGGGACTCCTGGCGTAAATCAATAATGTAAATTTCATCTTGGCGCACACCCTGTTGCTCCAGATGCTGTACCAGAGCCGCTAAGCCCAAGACAGAGGGCTGTCCGCTGCCGCTCATGCGAATAGAAGGCATTTGGCGGTAATTGCGAGGGAGTGCGGCTTCGTTAGCTGCATCTAGACGCCAGACATAGCCGGCGGTAGAGGTAGGATAAGCCAATGTAGCATAGGCAGGCTGCTCTTGGGCAAGCACTGGATAAGTCGGCAAGCATAGAGATAAGATAGCGGCACAAATAGCTAAGAATTTCTTCATGTAATCCCCCCATAAGTAAAATAATTTAACTGCATTTATAATAGCATAAATAAGGGTGGATTGGAACTGGTAGTTGGGCAAGGTAATTCTAACCAATTATGGTACTTAAGCCCTGGCACATAGTAACATCGATCCTTCAAGCCATAGCAGGGCTTTTAGTAAGTATTTTATAAGTGTTCTTATCTGTTATTTATGTTATAATAAAACAATTATATTCAATATATTATACTCTGTTTAGGGAGAATGTTATGTCCAAGCACTTCTCAACCGTAGATTCTCAGATAGCGGCTTCTGCCAAAGTAGGCTTTTTGGAAGCAAATGCCAATATTATTCTGCCGTTAGTGTTGATGCTAGCAGATTGGCTGAGCGTGATTTGCGCCGGCAGACTGGCTTTTCATCTGCGTAATTATCTAATTAATAATAATGCTTTGCATGTTTCTTGGCTGAATTCTTACATTATATTCCCCTTGGTATTTATAGCGTTTTTTCATATTGCCCAGCTATACCAACGGAGAATGCAATTCTGGAAGACCATAGAGAAGCTGTTTTATGGTTGCCTTTATGCCAATGTGACAGTTATTTTAATCTTATACGTTACCAACATATCCGGGAGTACCTCTCGGCTATACGTGTTTCTGCTCTGGCTCTTTAGCTTTGTACTGACGGTCACCTTCCGCTATGCGGTCAAGAAATCGTTGGAGCTGGCAGGCGTCTTGCAGCTGCCCATCTTGATGCTCGGTGCAGGCAAGACAGCAGGACTGCTCTTACATGCGTTTGAGGGCGATGTTGGCTTGGGGTATAGTATCATCGGCGTGCTAGATGATAGAAATACTAATCACGATAATGCTATCAATGTGCCGTATTTAGGAACATTTGCCGATGCAGAGCACATTATACGCAGGACCAAAGTACGTGATGTCATTATTGCGGCCCCGGGACTATCCAGCCAGCGCCTTAGTGAGCTTATCTATCGGATTCAACCTTTGGTGCGCAATCTGGCCTTTGTGCCTGACCTTATCGGACTGCCTGTAGGAGGGCTAGAGGTCGATAGCATGTTTAACGAGAAGATGATGGTACTGCGTCTGCGCAATAATCTGGCACGTCGCTACAATAGAGCCGTCAAGCTAGCGTTTGATATGGTGCTGACTCTAGTAGGTACTATTTGTATTAGCCCTATACTGGCACTCTTGGTTGTGCTAATTAAGCTAGATTCATCAGGTCCGGCGGTTTTTGCCCATAGGCGTATAGGTCGCAGGGGCAAGAGCTTCCCTTGCTACAAATTCCGTACTATGTGCGTGGATGCCGATATTAAATTAAAGGAATACCTTGCGGCCAATCCTGCGGCACGCCGTGAATGGGAAGCAGAGTTCAAGCTCAAGGATGATCCTCGCGTTACCAAGATAGGCAAATTCCTCCGTAAGACTAGTCTGGACGAACTGCCCCAGATTTTTAATGTCTTGAAGGGCGAAATGAGCTTAGTAGGGCCAAGACCCATAGTCGCTGAGGAAATAGTGAAATATGGCGACTTTATCAATGACTACTATATGGTTCGCCCTGGTATTACCGGTATGTGGCAAGTCAACGGCCGCAGCGACACCACTTACGACGAACGAGTACGCATGGACTCTTGGTACGTGCGCAATTGGTCCGTCTGGCTGGATATCGTTATGCTGTTTAGGACGTTTAAGACCGTAATTGGTGGGAAAGGGGCTTATTGAGCACTGCTAAGAGATGGTTTTAAATAATTTTCTTATGATTGGATATGGCTAAAAAATACCGTAGATTGATGTTTGAGGATGCCGCAGACTCGCACAATTTTCTTGCGTGTTAATTAAAAGCTATTGCGGTTGATTGTTGTGGACTTAACGATACGTATCGGTTGCCTGATCAAGATATAATGATTTTGATAAGATGCTTAAACTAATCGATAACACAAAGGATTCACGATGGCAGATAAAATGAGGGAATTATCATGAGAGGGAAAATAGTTTTAGCAGTATGTTTACTATGCATTTTGAGTCTAACGGCCTGTGCTTCGCAAGCTAAGCATAGTAAAGTGTCTCTGAAGGGCAACACACAAGAAGAAAAAATAGAAAACCTTATAACACAAATGACATTGGAGCAAAAGATAGGGCAACTATTTGTGGTGGGGTTTCCGGGGACTACTCCGGATGGAGTGGTTTTGGATCTAGTGCAAAAATATCATGTCGGTGGTATTATCCATTATGATCGCAATCTAATTACTCCGGAACAGGTACGTGCTCTCAATGCTGGTTTGCAGAAAGTTGCCAAAATTCCACTTTATGTTGGGGTTGATCAAGAAGGAGGGCAGGTTGCTCGTATGCGGCAGTATTTGCCGGTTGCACCTTCAGCTGCAGAGCTTGGCCGCAGCAATAACCCTGCGGTGGCTAGCCAATGGGCAGTAAAAACAGCAAAAGCATTGCAAGATTTAGGACTTAATACCAATTTTGCACCTGTGGCTGACGTAGGTTATACCCGTGAACGTTCCTATGGCAATACGGTACAAGAAGTGACACCTTTTGTTATCGCAGCTATGCAGAGTTACCAGGAGTGTAAAATAAATAGTGCTGTTAAGCATTTTCCCGGTCAAGGGCGTGCTTTGAAGGATTCCCATTATAATACTGTAGTAATTGATGCGAGTAAGAATGAATTATTAGCAAGTGATTTGTTGCCTTTTCAAACTGTAGTAAAGAAGTTTGACCAAAGAAACTATATGTTGATGGTGTCTCATCCATTTTATACTGCTTTTGGGAATGTGCCGGCTTGTGCTTCGAAAGAACTTTTAACTGGGCTGTTGCGTCAAGAATGGGGTTATCAGGGCTTAATAATAACGGATGATTTAGTAGATATGGCTGGAATTAATCAAGTGTACTCCTTGCAAGAGGTTGGTGTTAAAGTTTTTTTGGCAGGAGCAGATATTTTGCTATGCTGCAGTGCAGATACTGATAAGGCTATACAA
>JAQUUF010000135.1 GCA_028693975.1 Acidaminococcaceae bacterium | reverse complement strand
TAATATTTTTATTGACAGTGTTTATAGAGGTAGATATAATTAAATACGTAAAATGACTATTAAGTCATTTTAATGAACAGCAAGTCATGTTTATGAATTATTAGTCATTATTACGTAGATTACACACCTTGGAGGTACCCTATGCCTAGGCTCAGCAAAGCCAAGAAAGAACTAATAGAAAAAATGGTTAAAGAGAGAATATTTAATGAAGCTTCTCTCCTACTCCAGCAAGAGAAGCCCCAATTATTTACCATGGAGGAGCTAGCTCTCCATAGCGGTCTAGCCAAGGGCACTCTCTACAATTATTTTAGCGATAAACAAGCAGTTATTGAATTTGTGGCCAATACTATCAGTGATAATATTCTGGTCGATATTAAGCAAATATATCAAGATAATTTACCTGATTATCGCCTAATCCTACAAAAATTCTTGCGAGTATTCCTTAGCAACATGGGTCATTACCGCTATATGAATACTGCTATTCTTGCTTTTAGCTACGAAAATATTTCCAATGGTCAAAGATTCAGCTATGACTCTATCCCCAAAACTAGCATGAGGCCATATATGGAGGCCTTTTTTGCCGAGGGAATCCAAGCCGGTGCTTTCAAACCTGTATCCGCCACTTCTTTGGGTGTGTTTTTTGGTTCCACTATCCGCGGACTCAATATCGCCCTAACTTTGGCTAGTCAAGATGACGTACAGCAACGAGCGCAAATGGAAAAAGATATTGAATACCTCATTATCAATGCAATCTGCCTAAAGTAAAAATTAGGAGGCTTATATGAACTTTATTGATACTTCACTCAGACGACCCGTGACCGTAATCATTACCACTCTGGCTATTATTTTCTTTGGGGTCTATGTGTACAACCAAATGCCCATGCAGAAGCGGCCAGATACGGACTTCCCCATGGTTACCGTCATTACCACTATGTCAGGTGCCAATGCTACTATCATGGATAACGATGTAGCCGATGTCTTGGAAGACAAGATTAATGGTATTTCCGGTGTTAGCAGCATTCAGTCCCGTAGTTACCAAGGCCGCAGCGTAACCATGGTAGAATTCGACATGGATAAAAATGTTAACGATGCCGCCAGT
This sequence comes from Acidaminococcaceae bacterium, assembly GCA_028693975.1. Taxonomy (GTDB): domain Bacteria; phylum Bacillota; class Negativicutes; order Acidaminococcales; family Acidaminococcaceae; genus JAQUUF01. The sequence continues at coordinate 3,189 of JAQUUF010000135.1, read as the reverse complement.
GACGTCCGCGATAAAGTATCGTCCGCCACTAATGATTTGCCTGATGAAGCCGATACTCCTATTGTACAGAAACTGGATATTACTACCGATGCCATTATTCAGTTGGCAATTACGGGTGACGCTACTGAAAAAGATAAAACCTACTACGTAGACAAAATTCTTAAACCACGTCTGCAATCCGTCAACAATGTAGGCTCTATCGAAACAGCCGGTCTCAGAGAAAGAGAAATTCGCATTTGGGTGAACCCTGCTACTCTACATTCTCGCGGCTTAGTCATGAGCGATATCGCTACAGCCCTGCAAAACAAGCATGTGGAGCTGCCAGCTGGCAGCATCTTGGAAAAACGCTATGATGTGGACCTGCGCGTTAATGCCGAATACGCCACAGTAGAAGAACTAAAAAGCTTACCTATTACGACAACTTCTGCTGGCAGCGTCATTCGTCTAGGAGAAGTTGCCCGCGTAGAAGACGATTTCGCTGAGCAAGACAATACTGCTATGTACAACGATAATAAAACAATTATCGTCAGCGTGAAGAAGCAAAGCGGTGCCAACGAAGTAAAATTAAGCGAAGATGTTCTAAAAGTAGTCGCTGAGGTAGAAAAAAATCTACCTAGCGGCATCAAGATTAATCTTATTTATAACCAAGCTGATTTTATTAGAAGTTCTATTGAGGGTGCACAGACAGATATCATGAGCGCCATTCTGCTCTGCTCCATCTTAATGTTTATCTTCCTTCAGACTTTTCGTGCTACTTTCGTAACCGTCATTACCATCCCGGTTTGTATCCTTGGCAGCTGCGTTATTATGCAGAAAATGGGTATCACTCTTAATGCTCTATCTATGATGGGTATTGCCTTATCAGTAGGTATGGTCGTCGATGCCACCACCGTAGTACTAGAGAACGTGGACCGCTATCTCCACGAAGGTCTGTCCCCCATTGAAGCCGCATCGAAAGGGGCTCACGAAGTCGCTTTCTCCGTTATCGGCGGTGTACTAACCACAGTAGCTGTATTCTCACCTATAGCCTTCATGAGTGGTATCGTCGGCAAATTCTTCCGTGCTTTTGGTCTAACCATTATTCTTACCATTTCTCTTTCCCTCTTATTATCCATGACTTTGACGCCTTTCCTCTGCTCTAGACTCCTAAAAGTAACTCGTCTGAGTAAGATAGGTGCCTATTTCAATGGTAAATTTAATTCTCTAGAGAACTCCTACCGTCAAGTTCTGAGTGCAGCAGTCTATCGTCGCAAAACTACTATGCTGGTAGCAGCAGGGCTTTTTGCCAGTGGTATTTTCCTCGCTAGCGTGGTTGGCACCTCTTTTATACCTAGTCAAGATGAAGGCACTTTCCAAATTAAATGCGAATTACCCTCTGGCTCTTCGATAGATGAGAGTGCTCGCGTCCTCCAGGACATGGGCAAGGTAGTGCGTCAAAATCCTTATGTTAAATATACTTATACCCAAATAGGTACCAACACGGGCAATGAGAAAAACTGTGGTACCATTTATGTGCAGTTAATACCAAGGAACGAGCGTCCCACCTACACAGTGGTACAAGAGCAGGTCAGAGCACAAACCAACCAATTCCGCGATGTTATCGCCAACTTCACTACCATAGCCGGCAAAGATGTCACCATGACTTTGGTCGGTCCTACTACGGAAGCTCTTTTGCCTGTAGCAAACAAAATTATGGCTGAAGCTAGAAGCTCTGGTAACCTCAAAGATGTAGAAAGTGACGTGCGTATGGATAAGCCCGAGTTTGATGTCAAGCTCAACCGTGGCCTCACTGATATTCTCAATGTCAATGTACGCTCTCTTAGTACGGAGCTAGGTGCTATCTTCGGGGGTCAAAAAGTAGGCGTCTTCAAAGATGAAGGCTATCGTTACGATATCCGCATGATGGCAGACAAAGGCAATCGCGATAGTCTGTCCTCTCTCTCCGACGTCTATGCCAAGAATGGCGCCGGCGATATTATCCAAGCCAATAATCTCTTCACTGTAGATAGAACCAATGGCCCCAACGTCATCAAACGCTACAACCGCCAACGCAGTCTGACTATCTCTGCTAACGTAACTCAGGACTACTCCTCAGGTCAAGCCATGGAATACTTAACCACCCTAAGTGATAAATATGCTGCTCCTGATTCTGGTATCAAGATCGTTCCTACCGGTTTGAGCAAGTATATGCAAGACGACTTCCGCAGCTTGGGTATCTCTATTATCGTGGCCATTTGTTTGGTCTACGTCATTATGGCCATCCAGTTTGAGTCTTTCATGCATCCTTTTGTGGTAATGTTCTCCTTGCCTCTATTAACTCCCGGTGCCTTCGGTCTCTTGTTCCTCACCAATTGCAAATTGGATATGATGAGTTACATGGGCCTCATCCTTCTGGTAGGTATCGTCGTTAATAACGGTATCATCTTGGTTGACTTCATCAATCAAGAGCGAGCCAAGGGCGTAGACAAGGTTCAGGCAGTCATTACCTCAGGCCCTAGAAGACTTAGAGCCATCCTTATTACCGCAGCCTCAACCATGATTGGTGCCGTCCCCGCCGCCTTGCAATTAACCGAAGGCTCCGAGATGCGGCAAGGCATGAGTATCGCCATCTTCGGTGGCTTGCTCACTTCTACGCTGCTGACCTTATTGGTCATTCCGGTAGTGTACTTGATTCTTGATGATTTTAAAGATAGTTATAGTGAAAAAATACAGCGAGTGGGACAACAAGTACTGGCAAGATTGACCAAATTGAAGGGAGAATTACATCATGACTAAACAAGGAAGCTTACAGAGCCTATTGCAATACGGCAAACAAAACAAGAAAAAGGTCGCCTTGGCTATCGTTTGTTTAGTCCTAGCAGGTACCATAGGACACCGCTATCTAGGCAAGCGAGCAGTTACTGCGCCTCCCATTGCGGCGAGGGTGCAAGTTGTCAAAGCGGGTCCTGCTGATGGTGTTTTGCAAGGGCTAAACACCACCACTGCCCTGCGTGCCATCGCCGACGTAGCTCTACGCACCAAGGTAGAAGCTCCCATTCAGGAAATTTTCGTGCACAAGAACCAGTTTATCACCAAAGGTCAGCCCTTACTTGAGCTAGAGCACAATAACCAAAGTGCTAAGCTACAGTCTGCCGCCGCCCAGATTAATATGAATGAAGCCGCTGCCGTCGCAGCACAAGCAGAATTTGC
>JAQUUF010000003.1 GCA_028693975.1 Acidaminococcaceae bacterium | reverse complement strand
TAATAATCATACCCGGATAAACCAACATACCGCGCAAGGCTACCAAGGGGATTCTCATACTGCTATCATTTATCATTTCTACACCTCCTGCTTGAAGAGGGCTGTGGTTTTTAATAAAGCCTGTGTATCTAATATTATCCTCGCTCACAGAGCACCTCCATTTCTTTATTTAGACAAAAAGGGGAAAAGGTGTTTTGACCCCTTTTCCCCTCACTTAATTACGCATTCTTTTTATCAATTTGTTCTGCCAAAAGCAGCTTAGGCTCTTTGTGGGAGTTAACTACCTCTTCAGTCACTACGCATTTGCGTACATCCTTACGAGACGGCACATCATACATAACATTGCGCATGATGCTTTCTATGATGGCTCTCAAACCTCTAGCGCCAGCACTCCGTTTGAGTGCTTCATGTGCTATCGCCTTAAGTGCCCCTTCATCAAAATCCAACTCGACATTATCCATCGCCAAGAAATGCTCATACTGCTTAATTAAAGCATTTTTAGGCTCTTTCAAAATACGAATCAGTGCAGCCTCATCCAAAGAATCCAAAGTAACTACTACGGGCAAACGCCCGGCGAACTCAGGAATCAAACCATATTTCATCAAATCTTCCGGTAAAACCTTACGGAAGGTATCATCAGTCTTTTGTTCCTTCTTGGTTTTAATCTCAGCCCCAAACCCCATATTCTTTTTGCCTATGCGGGCACCAATGATATTCTCCAAACCAGAGAAGGCACCTCCACAAATAAACAAAATATTGGTAGTGTTGATCTGAATAAATTCCTGATGTGGGTGCTTGCGACCTCCCTGGGGCGGAACACTAGCAACCGTACCTTCTAAAATCTTCAGCAAAGCCTGCTGCACTCCTTCACCCGATACATCACGAGTAATAGAAGGATTCTCCGACTTACGAGATATTTTATCAATTTCATCGATATAAATAATGCCTCGCTCTGCCTTCTCAACATCAAAATCCGCATTTTGGATTAACCTTAGTAGTATATTTTCGACATCTTCACCCACATATCCTGCCTCAGTTAGTGCTGTAGCATCGGCAATAGCGAAAGGAACTTGCAAAATCTTGGCTAGTGTCTGCGCTAGAAGCGTCTTACCACTGCCTGTAGGACCTAGCATCAAAATATTAGATTTCTGTAACTCTACATCATCTTTTTTGTGCAGGCTTTCATAATTAATACGCTTATAATGATTATAGACAGCCACCGCCAAAGTTTTCTTAGCTTCGTCCTGACCGATAACATACTCGTCCAAAATAGCCTTGATCTCTTGAGGCTTAGGTAACTCAGATGAAATCTCTGAAGTATTATCCTTTAGTTCCTCGTCTAACATCTCATTACAAACCGCGATACATTCATCACAGATAAAAACATTTTTACCGGCGACTAATTTTTTGACCTGGCTCTGCTTCTTACCACAAAAAGAACAGGTATATTCTGTATCATGTCCATCACCAAGACCCATTTTAGTCCACCTCTTTCTCTCTAACTTACTAACTTACTTTCTCTTCAAAATATCATCAATAAGACCATATGCCTTGGCCTCACTACTAGTTAAAAAATTGTCTCTTTCGGTATCAAGTTTAATTTGCTCCGGAGTTTGGCCAGTATGCTCTGACAAAATCACGTTCATCTCTTCCCTAATACGCAAAATCTCTTTGGCATGAATAGCAATATCGGTAGCTTGTCCTTGAGCGCCACCTAGTGGCTGGTGAATCATTACCCTAGAATAAGGTAGTGCAAAACGCTTACCTTTAGTACCGGCAGCCAAGAGTACACTGGCCATAGAGGCTGCCATACCAATACAGATAGTAGAAACATCCGGTTTAATATACTGCATGGTGTCATAAATAGCCATACCGGCACTTACACTGCCACCTGGGCTATTAATATACAAGTGTATATCCTTCTCCGGATCCTCTGCCTCAAGGAACAACAACTGAGCAATAATCAGATTAGCCATATAATCATCAATCTCACCCGTCACAAAGACTATACGGTCCTTGAGCAAGCGTGAGTAGATGTCATAAGAGCGTTCTCCTCTACTAGATTGTTCAACAACTATAGGTACAAAGCTCATAATTTGTCCCTCCGTTAATATTTACTACTTATTTCTTAGCGTTCTCAATAATGATGTGCGCCGCTTTCTTACGCAAGATATTAGCCAACAGCAAGCCCATGTTGCGGTTGCCGGAAATAATCTTCTTGACGTCTTCAACTTGTGCGCCATGTTGGGCTGCAATAGCTGCAATCTCAGCATCAACCTCAGCTTCAGAGATTTGTAGATTTTCCTGCTTAGCAATCGCATCCAATACTAAGTCAGTCTTAACATTCTCGATAGCAGTCGGTTTTTGGTTTTCACGAATCTTAGCCATGTCTTGTCCTGTATACTTCATATACATATCCAAGTTCATTTTGCGGCTTTCCAAATTTAATTGCAGTTCTTCTACCATACGAGAAATACGGTCTTCGACCATGATCTCAGGCAATTCGAACTTAGCTGCATCTACAACTTTGGCAATAAGAGCTTTTTCGTACTCAGCTTCTGCTTGGTTCTTAGCTCCTTCTTCCATTCTTTCCTTATATTTAGCTTTTAATTCAGCAACAGTTTTGAACTCGGAATTAGCAGCTGCAAATTCATCATTAACTTCCGGTAATTCACGACGCTTAACATCTTGAATGTTTACCTTGAAGATAGCTTCCTTGCCAGCCAATTCTTTAACGAAGTATTCTTCTGGGAAAGTAACATCGACATCAGTTGCTTCGCCAGCCTTCAAACCAATCAATTGGTCTTCAAAACCTGGGATAAAGCTGCCGCTGCCCACTTCCAAAGGATAGCCTTTGCCCTCGCCGCCACTGAAAGGTTTGCCATCTACGGTACCAGCAAAATCGATAATAGCGAAGTCGCCCTTCTCAATGATGGCGTCTTTAGCTGCTACCATCTTAGCTGCTTTGGTGCGCAATTCTTCAATAGCCTCGTCTACTTCTTTATCAGTAATTTCTTTAACAACCTTCTCTACTTCAACACCTTTGTATTCACCCAATTCAGGTTCAGGTTTCAATGTCACAGTCAGAGTTACAGTCATATCCTTACCTTCTTCAAAATCAGATTCTTTGATAGAAGGGTCAGACACAGGAATCAATTTCTCATCAGCCATAGCTTTATTATATACTTGATTAGCCACAATTTCAAAAGCTTCTTGCTTAACAGCCTCAGCTCCTACATGGTTTTCTACCACCTTACGGGGTGCCTTACCCTTACGGAAGCCGGGAATAGATACTTGGTTAGCAATACGTTTAATAGCTTGCTCAAACCCCTTGTTCACTTCAGCTGCAGTTGCCTCTAATTTGATTGTTGCCTCATTACCTTGTCTTTCTACAGAAACGCTCATTGAATGAATCCTCCTTAAATTTGCTTTGCAAATAATATTCTTTTTCAGCCTTGTTGGCAAAAATTTATAAAAACCGCTTATATATCATACCATAACAGTAGATTATAAGCAAATATTTTCTTCCATTATATTGAAGGAAAATTCACAAAAACAAAAAGCCAACCCAAAAGGTCGGCCTTAAATAACCCCTCAGTCAGACGATAATTCTAGTCTGACAGCTCCTATCTACTGGGAGCCACGCTATATCAGCAGCACAGCTGCTCTTATTTAAATGGAGCGGAAAACGAGACTCGAACTCGCGACCCCAACCTTGGCAAGGTTGTGCTCTACCACTGAGCTATTTCCGCAGACTATCTACAACGCATATATTTTAATAGATAAACGGTAGTTTTGTCAACAACTCTCATAAAAAACTTTACTTATTTTTATGTTTAGCCTTCCATGCCTTGATTTGCTGCAAACGCTCCTTGTAGCGAATCTCTACTCCTTGCTCTGTAGGTTTATAGTATTCTCTACCTAGAAGGGAATCTGGCAGGCATTGCATATTAGTCAGTTTTTCCTTGGTATCGTGAGCATATTGATAGCCTTTGCCATATCCCAGATTATGCATCAGCTTAGTGGGCGCATTGCGAATAACCAATGGCACCGGCTCATCTAACTGCGTCAGAGCATCAACTTTGGCCGTGTTATAAGCCACTTCCATAGCATTGGATTTAGGAGCCATCGCCATATAAACTACCGCTTCGGTCAGATGCACGGAGCACTCAGGCATGCCAATCAAATGACAAGCTTGAAAAGCTGCGACGGCAATCTCTAGAGCACGCGGGTCGGCCAAGCCTACATCTTCACTGGCAAATCTAGTCACTCGCCGCGCTACATACATCGGGTCTTCCCCCGCCTCTAGCATCCTAGCCAGCCAATATACGGCAGCATCAGGGTCAGAATTACGCATGGATTTGTGCAAAGCGGAAATTATATTGTAATGTTCCTCGCCATTTTTATCATAGAGCAAAGACTTCTTAGATAAACATTGTTCCATGGTTTCCGGCATTACAGTGATAACATCACCCTTGCTCTCTCCATTGAGAACCACCATCTCCAAAGTAGACAAGGCCATCCTAGCATCTCCATTGGCAAAATTAGCAATCAGCGCCAACATACCAGGCGCTAACTCCACTTTGATGCGGCCGAAGCCTCGTTCATCTTGTAGTGCTCGGGTCAGGAGCGCAACAAGTTCCGGTGTTTTTAATTCTTGCAAAACAAAAACTTTACAGCGAGACAAAAGCGCTCCGTTAATCTCAAACGATGGGTTCTCGGTCGTAGCGCCTATTAACACGATACTGCCCTTTTCGACAAAGGGCAAAAACGCATCCTGCTGAGCTTTGTTGAAACGATGTATTTCATCTACAAATACAATGGTTTTGCTGCCATACAGCCTATTATCTTCCGCCTGTTTCATTACAGTTCTGATTTCCTTGATACCGCTGGTAACCGCAGAAAAATCTATAAAATTAGCCTTAGTATGGTTGGCAATAATGCGTGCCAAAGTAGTTTTGCCTACTCCCGGAGGTCCCCAAAATATCATCGACGATATATTGTCACTTTCGATTAAGCGGCGCAGTACTTTGCCCGGCCCTAACAAATGAGTTTGACCTACAAATTCTTGCAGACTCTGTGGTCGCAGCCTAGCCGCTAAGGGCTGTGCTTCTTCGTTCGTAAACAGTGTTTCCTCTTGCATTTTGGTCCTCCTTTGCCAGCAAGTTTGCTTCTCTTGCTAAAATTCGCCTAACACCAATTGGCTAATATTCTTAGAATGGTCCGACACTCTTTTCATATTGATGAGTAACTCCAAGAGCACAAAGCCCGCCACCGGCTCACAAGTACCGGCATTAAGCCTAGACACGTGGTTTTTGCGAATAGCCTTCTGCAGTATCTTCACTTGGTGACTAACCCCTAGAGCTTCATGGGCCAAATCTTTGTTATTCTCCGCCAGTGCCTGCAAAGACTTGCTATAGGCAGAGAGTACCAAAGTACCCAATTCCTGTAATTCTTGCTGTGCTGCCGGCGAAAAATGAACCGGGTCTTCTTCCATTTTGCGCACTCGTTTGGCGATAGTCTCCGCATGGTCGCCAATACGCTCAATATCCGCGCAGACATGCATCAATCCCGTATGTTCTGCCGAGAGTTCTTTATTCATATTGCCTTCACTCATTTTAGTTAAATACCTAGTAACTTCCTCTTCCAAGGCATCAATAATAGGCTCATGTTCTAAAACGTAATCTATATCTGCCTTGTCTCGCGTCGTTACTACCGCAAAAGCCTTAGCGATATTATCTTTGGCCAAATTACCCATACGTACGACTTCCTTGGCCGCCAGACCAATGGCGATAGCCGGAGTTTCCAGCATGGCCGTATTCAGATATTCAGGCTTTTTGGACAAGAAATTATCTTCACCTGGCAATAAGAGCTTGATAAAATCAGTGTATTTAGCCGCAAAAGGTAAGAACACCAAAGTATTAATCACATTAAATGCCGTATGGGCATTAGCAATCTGCCTAGCCAAATCGTTAGCTGGAGATACAGCCAGTACCAGCCGCACAAAGTAATCCATAAAAAGGATAAAAATCAAGCTGCCAATTAAATTAAAAAGAACATGCGCCAGTGCAACCCTCTTGGCGTTGATATGCGCACCAATGGTTGCAATAATAGCAGTAATACAAGTGCCGATATTATCGCCCAACAAGACAGGTATCGCTCCCTCTAAAGGAATCAGCCCCTGACTAGCCATAGCAATCAAGATACCAATCGTTGCGCTAGAGGATTGAATAAGTACCGTCATCACAATACCCACACCTAAACCCAATAATGGATGCGTACCAAAAGTAGCGATGAATTCTACAAATCCAGCGTATTCACGCAGGGGCAATACCGCCTTGCCCATCATGCTCATACCCAGCATTAAAATACCAAACCCCAGCAGTACTTGACCCAAGTATTTTACCTGACGTCTGCGTCCCAGAGCCTGCATAGCAAACCCTACTGCTAGAAGCAAGGTAATATAATCAGTCAGTTTAAAAGCTATTAATTGGGCCGTAATGGTAGTACCAATATTGGCACCCATAACGATGCCAAAAGCTTGCTGCAAATTCATTAGGCCGGCATTGACCAATCCCACCGTCATTACCGTTGTTGCGCTGGAAGATTGCAAAATAGCCGTTACTCCGGCTCCCAAAGCCACACCCATAATAGTAACTTTGGTTAAAGCTTCAAGAATTTTTTGCAGTTTTTCTCCCGCAGCCTGCTGCAAACCTTCGCTCATCAACTGCATACCATAAAGGAATAACGCCAGACCACCCACAAAAGCAAATACCGACAAAAGCATATCTTATTCTCCTAAAAAGGGCGCTTGACTGTGCAAGCGCCCTCAGATTAATTAGCCTTCACTAAGTTTTTTGTACCCAGCAATTCTCTCTTTGGCATCCTGCTCTGTTTTAGCAAATAATTGCTCAGCAGTATCGGGGAATTGTTTAGCCAAGGAAGAATATCTAACTTCTCCCATCAAGAACTCACGGAAATCACCTGTAGGTTCTTTGGAGTCTAAGGTAAACGGATTCTTACCCTCTTTCTTCAAATCAGGATTATAGCGATAGTTGGCCCAGTAGCCAGCTTCTACAGCACGTTTGGCTTCCAATTGGCTGCAGCCCATGCCAGCCTTCAAGCCATGATTAATGCAAGGTGCATAAGCAATAATTAGAGAAGGTCCGTGATAAGCCTCTGCTTCACGCATAGCTTTGAGCACTTGATTCTTATCAGCACCCATGGCCACTTGTGCTACATAAACATAACCATAGCTCATAGCCATCATACCCAAATCCTTCTTCTTAGTCTTCTTGCCGCTAGCAGCAAACTTAGCTACAGCCGCTGTCGGAGTAGACTTAGAAGATTGACCCCCGGTATTAGAATATACTTCGGTATCAAAAACTAACACATTGACATCTTCGCCGCTAGCTAGAACATGGTCCAAGCCACCGTACCCAATATCGTAAGCCCAGCCATCGCCACCGAAAATCCAGTGAGATCTCTTAACGAAGAATTGTTTGTTATTATATATTTCTTTCAGGAGCTTGCCTTTTTCTTTAGCCAGTAAGGCTTCCAGCTTATCAGCGCGCTCACGCGTACCTTCGCCCTCGTCCATATTAGTCAGCCAATCTTCCATAGCTGCCTTCAAGTCATCGCTAACACCGCCACTCAAGGCTTCTTTCACTAGCTCAGCGACCTTCAAGCGAGATTGATGTACGCCCAGGAACATACCCAGACCATACTCAGCATTATCTTCAAACAAGGAATTAGCCCAAGAAGGACCATGTCCTTTGCAATTTTTGGTATAAGGCATAGCCGGAGCACTAGCACCCCAGATAGATGTACACCCGGTAGCGTTGGCAATCATCATTCTATCGCCAACAAGTTGAGTAGCCAACTTAGCATAGGGAGTCTCACCGCAGCCTGCGCAAGCACCGGAGAACTCCAACAAAGGCTCTTCAAACTGAATACCTTTGATGTTGTTCTTGTTCATAGGATTGGGTTTATGCACAATTTCATGCATCGCATGTTCCCACAAAGGAGCTTCTCCCATTTGTGTAGCCAAAGGTTTCATAATCAAAGCTTTGTTGGGAGCGGGGCAAACCTGTACGCAGTTGCCGCAACCTGCACAATCCAAGGGAGATACCGCCATACGGAACTTCAAGCCCGGTGCACCAATAGCATCTTTGGACTCAAAGCCTGCCGGCGCTGCCGCTGCTTCCTTATCGTCAATTAAAACGGGGCGAATAGCAGCATGGGGGCATACAAAAGCGCATTGATTACATTGAATACAATTTGCCATTTGCCATTCAGGTACATTAATAGCAATACCACGCTTCTCATACGCTGCCGTGCCTGACGGGAACGTGCCATCAGCATGCTCTACAAAAGTGCTGACCGGCAATTTATCGCCTTCCAGTCTATTCATAGGTACCAAAATATTATCTACAAAAGCATTCTTAGTCTTCGCTACTTGAACTTTGTCTTGTGCTTTGAGCCAAGCAGAGGGAACGGTAACAGCATTGATAGCGGTAATGCCTTGGTCAACGGCTGCATTGTTCATATCTAGTACTTTTTGGCCTTTCAAGCCATAGGAATGTTCAATAGCTTCCTTCAGATATTTCACAGCATCCTTGATGGGAATAATCTGAGTAAGTTGGAAGAACGCAGACTGCATAATCATATTAATGCGTCCACCCAGACCAATGCCTTGAGCAATTTTCACTGCATCAATTGTATAGAATTTAATTTTATTTTTAGCAATATACTGCTTCATGGCAGCAGGCAAATTTTCTTCCAGTCCCTCTGCATCCCACTGACAATTCAACAAGAAGGTGCCGCCAGGTTTCAACCCAGCCAAAACATCATATTTGTGCACATAAGATTGATTATGCACCGCAATGAAATCTGCAGCTGCAATCAGGTAAGGTGCGCGGATGGGAGTAGAACCAAAGCGCAAATGAGATACGGTTACACCACCACTCTTCTTGGAATCATAAGAGAAATAGCCTTGAGCATACATATCTGTATGGTCACCGATAATCTTGATAGCACTCTTATTAGCTCCCACTGTACCGTCACTGCCCAAGCCCCAGAATTTGCATCCGGTAGTTCCGGCAGGGGTCACATCCAAAGCCTTAGTAGGCAAGGAAGTATTAGTAACATCATCCACTATCCCTAGAGTAAAATGCTCTTTGGGATTAGCTTTTTTCAAATTAGCAAAAGTGGCCATAACATCAGCCGGGAAAATATCTTTGGAGCCCAAACCATAACGACCGCCCACAACGATGGGATGATACTTGCTGCTATAGAATACGTCACGCACATCCAAATACAAGGGTTCGCCTAAGCTCCCAGGCTCTTTGGTGCGCTCCAAGACAGCTACTTTCTTCACAGTCTTGGGCATAGCATTCAAGAAATGTTTGGCTGAGAAAGGACGGTACAAGTGCACAACCAAGACGCCAACCTTTTCGCCCTTGCTTTGTAAATGTTCTACTACAGTCTGAACCGTCTCAGCGGCACTGCCCATCACAACAATAACGCGCTCAGCGTCACTTGCGCCATAATAGTTGAACAGTCCATATTTACGTCCTGTTACCGCGCTGATTTGCTGCATATAATCTTCCACGATGGCTGGAAGCTCTTCATAGTATTTATTAACCGCTTCACGAGTCTGGAAATAAATATCCGGATTCTGAGCGGTGCCACGAATAACGGGGTTATCCGGATTAAGGCCTCTTGCTCTAAATGCAGCCACAGCCTTCTTGTCTAACATCTTGGCCAAGTTGCTATATTCCATTACTTCTACTTTTTGAATTTCGTGAGAAGTACGGAAGCCATCAAAGAAATTAAGAAAAGGCACTCTGCCCTTAATCGCTGATAGATGTGCTACAGCTGCTAAGTCCATAACCTCTTGCACACTAGATTCAGCTAACAGCGCAAAACCCGTTTGGCGCGTAGCCATAACGTCTTGGTGGTCACCAAAAATAGAAAGAGAACTTGTAGCCAGCGCACGAGCCGTTACTTGGAAAACGGCAGGTAAAAGTTCACCGGCAATTTTATACATATTGGGAATCATCAAAAGCAAGCCTTGAGAAGCTGTGTAAGTTGTAGTCAAAGCTCCTGCTGCCAAAGAGCCATGCACTGCACCGGAAGCTCCGGCCTCAGATTGCATTTCCATAACCTTCACAGTTTGGCCAAACAAATTCTTCTTACCTTGAGCTGCCCATTCGTCTGTTACTTCAGCCATAGGAGAAGAAGGCGTAATAGGATAGATAGCTGCTACATCCGTAAAAGCATACGCAATATAGGCGGCGGCAGTATTACCATCCATTGTCTTCATGTGTTTAACTTTTGTTGCCATTGTCATAATCCCTCTCTTCTTTGTCATTATAATAATTATGCATACTATAACCCCATTAGTATACACTAATTATTTTTACAAGTCTACTATTAATTATACCAAATTCTCTTCAGAATTGATTGTATTTTTTATGTTTTTTTGATAGCATTGATGCTAGATATAAAAATTGGAGGCTAGCACTAATGAAAACTCAAATGCAGCAAGCAAGAGCTGGTATTATTACCAAGGAAATGCACATTGTAGCAGAACAAGAACAGGTAACACCTGAATTTATCAGAGACGGCGTAGCTCAAGGCACTATCGCCATTTGCGCCAATATTAATCATAAAAGCCTAATTCCCCGTGGTGTCGGCCAAGGCTTGACCACTAAGGTCAACGCCAATATCGGCACTTCTTCCTCCTACCCGGACCCGAAGCCAGAATTAGCCAAATTACAAGCCGCCATTGATGCCGGTGCTGACTCCGTTATGGATTTGTCCACCGGTGATAATATTGACGCTTCTCGCAGGGCTATTATTGAGGCATCCACCGTTATGGTAGGCACCGTGCCCATTTATCAGGCCACGGTAGAAGCTATCAAAGCCCATGGTGCTGTGGTAGACATGACCAAAGAAGGACTCTTTGCCGTTATTGAAGAACAAGCCCGCGACGGTGCGGACTTTATGACTATCCATTGTGGTATTAACCGCAACGTATTACACGCTCTCATCAGCGAAGGCCGCGTCATGGATGTAGTCAGCCGTGGCGGCTCCTTTATCACTGGCTGGATGCTACACAACAATAAAGAAAATCCTCTCTATGAGTATTTTGACGATATATTGGACATCTGCCTTAAATATGATGTTACCATCAGCCTAGGCGATGGCCTGCGTCCCGGCTGTCTGGCCGACGCCACCGATAGAGCCCAAATTCAAGAATTACTTAACTTAGGGGAATTAACCCAAAGAGCTTGGGACAAGGGCGTGCAAGTCATGGTGGAAGGCCCCGGCCATGTACCCTACAATCAAATTGCAACTAATATCAAACTTCAAAAGAGCCTGTGCAAAGGCGCTCCCTTCTATGTCCTAGGGCCTCTAGTAACAGACGTAGCTCCAGGCTATGACCATATTACCGCCGCTATAGGCGGCACCCTAGCCGCTGCCAGTGGCGCCGACTTCCTCTGCTATGTTACACCGGCAGAGCACTTGGGTCTGCCCGATATCGACGACGTCCGCGAAGGTGTTATTGCCACTCGCATTGCCGGCCATGCTGCCGATATTGCCAAAGGTATTCCCAGCGCTATAGCTTGGGACCTCAAGATGGCTGAAGCTCGCAAAAAACTAGATTGGCCTGCGCAGCTTGATCTAGCCCTAGACCCAGTGAAAGCCAAAAAATTCCGTAGTGCCAAAAACAAGAGTGACGACGAAGCCTGCTCCATGTGCGGCGACTACTGTGCTGTTAAGATTGTGAATGAATATCTTACTAACGCTAAAAATAAACATTAATTTTTAAGATAAACAATATTATGCGTATAGCAAAATAAGGGCGGAAATTTTTCCGCCCTTATTTTTTATGCTTCAACCGTTATAAATTCAAATTTTTCTACATCAAAGAGGCCCATATCCGTTAATTTTAGCTTGGGAATAACAGGCAAAGACATAAAAGACAGGGTCATTACCGGGTCAATCCCCGGTTCTATACCTAACTTCTGATGCGCCACAACATGTATATGCTGCAACTGTTCTTCCACCCAGATACCACTTTGATCACTCATAATCCCACCCACAGGTAGAGGCATAGAGCTTAAAACATGCCCGTCCAAAACTATAGCAATACCACCTTGGATATTTTTTATTTCTTCAATCGCCTTAAACATATCTGAATTGCTGACCCCCGCTACAATGATATTATGCGAGTCATGCGCCACAGATACTGCAATAGCTCCTCGTTTCAATCCAAAGCCCTGTAATAAAGCTACACCGACATTGCCTGTATGCTGATGTCGTTCTACTACCGCAACTTTGACAATATTTTTTTGGGGATTATAAACAAAATCTCCCTCTGCATTACTATTAACAACCGCCAAGCCCTTTTCTGTGACAACTTCACCTGGCAAAACCTTGATAGTACGAACTTTATTTCCTTTGAGATGTAAGCACAACTTATTTTCAGTGAAATTTTGTAAATAAACAGAATTATTAACAGATTCTATTGCTGCTCTTTTAAAGGGCAGTGAATAATGACCAGCTTGTGCCACCTGTTTGCCCTCAATATAAACAGAGCTAGGATAACGGAACTCCTTAAGGTCCGGCCACAAAGCTATATCTGCCCGAAGTCCCGGTGCCAAAGCTCCTCTGTCGTACAGACGGAAGCATTCTGCCGCATTTAAGGTCGCCATTGTAATTGCCTCCAACGGATTCATTCCTTCTTTTACGCATAGGCGCAAAGAAGCATTTAGATGACCTTTATCAAAAATCGTCTTAGCGTGCAAATCATCGGAGCACAAGAGACAACGTCTTAAATTCTTTGCAGTAACACCCGGCAATAAATTGCGCAAATTATGACACGCCGAACCATTACGCAGCATAACATACATACCCAAAGCAAGCCTAGCGGTCATCTCCTCGATGGTACTGCATTCATGTTCCGTGTGGATCCCAACTGCCGCATAAGCCATTAAATCTTTACCTAATAATCCGGGGCAGTGTCCATCGATTAACTTACCGGCACGTTTTGCCGCCTCCAGTTTCCGCAAAACCTCAGGTTCTGCAGTCAAAACACCTGGATAATTCATAAATTCACCCAAGCCAATAATTTGTGATTTTTTAAGTGGTTGCTCCATATCCGCAGCGTTAACAATTGCGCCGGCATGTTCAAAAGGAGTTGCAGGCACACAAGAGGGCAACATATATTTAATATCTAGAACTGTTTCCTCTGCTGCCCGCAACATATAATCCAAACCTTTTAATCCCGCCACATTAACAATTTCGTGGGGGTCAGCTATAATTGTTGTCGTACCCAACGGAACTACTAAGTGACCGAATTCTTCCGGTGTCAAATAAGAAGATTCTATATGAATATGCCCTTCAATAAGTCCCGGCAAAGCATATTGTCCTTGCGCATCTATTATGCTCTCTCCTTCATAGTCACCGCCCACACCTGCTATTATTCCATCGACAATAGCAATGTCGCCATATATTAGCTTTTGATTATAGACATCGACTATTTTACAGTTTTTGAGCACCAAATCAGCTGGCAACAATCCTCGTGCCACTTGAATTAACTTTTGTAGAGACATAGTATCTACTCCTTAATTGTAAATTAACATTTTTATTTTAACACAAATTATACTATAATAGGAGTATTCATTAACTAGGTTTGATACCTTAGCGAAAAAGGAGAGTATTATGATGAGCAACAATGGTGGAATGCTTGATAAGATTTTTCACTTAAAAGCCCATGGCACTGATGTCAAAACAGAGCTAATGGCCGGCATTACAACTTTTATGACTATGGCCTATATTTTGGCCGTTAATCCGAGCATCTTGAGTGCGGCAGGAATGGACAAAGGTGCCGTATTAACGGCAACAGCACTAGCCTCTATTGTAGGCACTTTACTGATGGCCGCCTTGGCCAATTATCCCTTTGCCTTGGCCCCTGGCATGGGATTGAACGCTTATTTTGCCTATACGGTTGTTTTACAAATGGGCTATTCCTGGCAAATGGCTTTGGCCGCTGTATTTACTGAAGGCATTATTTTTATCATCTTATCTGTAACCAATGTGCGGCAAGCTATCTTCGATGCAATACCACTCAATCTAAAACATGCTGTTTCAGTGGGTATTGGTCTCTTTATTGCTCTTATAGGCTTGTTTAATGCACAAGTTATTGTAGCGAATCCAGCCACCAAAATTTCCCTGTTCTCTTTCAAGCAGTCCTTACTGACAGGTTCCTTCCACACAACTGGCATTACCGTTGTTTTAGCACTTCTTGGTATTATATTTACTTCCGTGCTCATGGTTAAAAAGGTACGTGGTAACATTCTTTGGGGTATTCTCTTCACTTGGATTTTGGGAATGATTTGTGAGTCTACCGGGCTTTACATCCCTGATCCTAGCAAAATGGCTTTTAGCGTTTTCCCAAACCTATCCGCTGGTATTGCTGCTTTTACTCCAGCCAGCCTAGCACCTGTTTTCTTACATGTTGATTTTACCAAATTTTTCACTTTTGATTTTCTCATTGTTGTCTTCGCCTTCCTTTTTGTTGATTTATTTGATACATTAGGTACTCTTATAGGCGTAGCAACCAAGGCTGACATGCTTGATAAAGATGGCAAATTACCTAATATTAAAGGGGCTTTGCTAGCCGATGCCGTCGCTACCAGTACTGGCGCTCTGCTAGGCACTAGCACCACAACAACCTTCGTTGAAAGTGCTTCCGGAGTCAGCGAAGGCGGCAGAACTGGTTTAACTTCTGTATTCGTGGCACTCTTATTTGCCTTATCGCTTTTCCTCTCCCCTATTTTCTTAGCTATTCCTGCCTTTGCCACTGCGCCAGCACTAGTAATCGTGGGTTTCCTAATGGTTACTTCCATCATCAAAATTGATTTCAGCGATTACACTGAGGCTATTCCCGCTTATATGGCAATGATTGCTATGCCATTTTGCTATAGCATCTCCGAAGGCATCTCCTTTGGCGTTATCTCCTATGCTATAATTAATTTATTAAGCGGCAAGAGTTCTAAGGTAAGCCCTTTGATGTATGTACTAGCTATCATATTCTTATGTAAATATGTCTTCTTGTAAGCAAGCGCTTCTATGCATAGAAAAAGCCCGCAAATTTATTTGCGGGCTTTTTATGTGCTAATCTTAACGCATATTTTCAATAAAATCTTCAAATTGGCTAATCAAGAAAGGATGCCCTGTTACTGTGAGATCCTGCAACCTTGTACCATAGGAGTCATAAATCTTATCGCTTAATTCCATCTTCAAACCGTCCAAAGCGTACTGCTCAATCATTTTTTTGACGAAACGATTAATCTCTCCTTGTTTATTAACATTCAAGGGAATAATTCTGGTCTCCGGCTGAAATTTCTCCACCGTTACTGTCCACCCACCCGGCACAGGAGGTTTTTGTCTGGCAGCGATAAAAAATCCTTCGCTAAATCCTACATAACCATTAAGTTTATTGACTAACTTTGCTTTCTTAATTGGATAATTGTTCTCATTACCCCATTTTACCAACTCATCAGAAATCTCATTTTGGTGAATAATACTAGGGAAATCTGTAGTTGTGAGCACCTCTGTTTCTACCATACTACTACCTCCATTCTTCTCATTATTCTAACTCATTTCTCTATATTTTTCAATTAATATATGCTACAATAATAGAATAATTAGTCAATATAGCTCACTTGTTGCTATGCAAGCGAGCCCGAAAGGAAGCCTGTCATGTTCAAGCAAATGAATGAAGATATTAACGCAGTTCTAGCCAGAGACCCTGCTGCTAAAAACCGGCTGGAGGTGGTACTGTGTTATCCCGGCTTACATGCCATTTGGCTTCATCGTATGGCCCATGCCCTATATAAGAGAAATTGGGTCGTTCTTCCTCGAGTAATCAACACCTTTTCTCGCTTCTTAACGGGCATCGATATTCACCCAGGTGCTACCATTGGCCCTGGTCTCTTTATTGACCATGGTATGGGCTTAGTTATCGGTGAAACCTGTGAAATAGGTAGTAATGTCACGCTCTATCAAGGAGTCACGCTCGGTGGTACCGGCAAGGAAAAAGGCAAACGTCACCCCACTATAGGCAATAATGTCGTGGTTGCCTGTGGTTCCAAAGTCTTGGGTTCCTTTAAAGTGGGCGATAATTCCAAGATTGGTAGCGGTAGCGTAGTCTTACATGAAGTTCCTGCTAATTCTGTAGTAGTAGGTATTCCAGGGAGAGTAGTCACTCATAATGGGATAAAAGTTGAGCCTTGTGCTGGCGGCATTGATCTTAATCACGATGTCTTGCCAGACCCAGTAGCTGATTATGAGACTGCTTTAAATAACCATATGAAAATAATCGACGATAGATTAAAAGGCTTGGAGAAGATGATTATTGCCAAGCAAAAAATCATTGATGAACAGCTAAAGAAACAAGCAGAAAGAAAAGAGTAACGAAATAAAGGAGGCAGGACTATGAATACTGTAATGACATCTCAAGAAGCTGTTGCTGAGGCACAGCGCTGTCTTCATTGTCAGCATCCTTCTTGCGTCCTTGGTTGTCCCATCAACAATGATATTCCAGGCTTTGTTGCGGCACTGGGGCAAGGTAATTTCGGTGTAGCTTTTGACACTTTAACCAAAAACAGCTCCCTGCCTGCCATCTGCGGTCGTCTTTGTGCCCATGAGAAACAATGTGAACCCAAATGCCAGCTAGCTAATACCGGCGAACCACTAAATATCAGTGCGTTGGAAACTTTCACTGCTAATTTTGCTTATACCCATAACCTCACAGCCCCCTGTGATTCTAGCGGCACCAAGGGTAGGGTTGCCATCATTGGCTCCGGTCCTACCGGTCTTACCGTTGCAGGTCAATTAGCCAAAAATGGGTTTGACGTAACTGTTTTTGAGGGACAAAAAGAGCCTGGTGGCGTTCTTTTATACGGCATCCCTGAATTTCGTCTCGACAAAGATATTGTTCATCGAGAAATAAATAATCTTTTAAATTACGGGGTCAATTTTGTTACTAATGCTCTTATCGGCAAAGAGAAAACTTTGGATGATTTATTTACCGAAGGATTTCAAGCTATTTTTGTAGGAACGGGCTCTGCCCTACCCAAAACGCTCGACATACCCGGTAAAGACTTGCCCGGTATTTTGGCCGCTACTTACTTTCTCCGCATGGTTATCTTGAGTGACAGTGGTAAATTAGATAAAAGCGAAGCCGTGCTAAGTAGCGATGACGAAGTTGTAATTATAGGCGCTGGCAATGTCGCCATTGATGCAGCCCGTACCGCAGCCAGACGCGGAGCTAAATTAGTAACTGTTATTTATCACAAGGGTCCCGGTGAAATGACCTGTCATAGTGATGAATATACCGCTGCGCTCAAAGAAGGCGTGCAATTCAAATTCTTAAAACAACCAACAGCTTACCTAAGTCGCAAACAAATGTATACTTTGGGAGCTCTGCGCAAAGGTCAATGCGGCGGCAGTGATATGCACAAATTGGCCGGAGTTATGTTGCAGAACGTAGAAAAAAGCTCACAAGGAGAATTTCAAGAAGTCAATGGCCAGGAAGTTATCCCTTGTAGCTGTGTGGTCTTAGCCATTGGTCAACGTCCTGCAGCCCAAATATTTACCACAACCAAAGGAATTGATATTACCCCGCAGGGTTTTGTTAAAATCAACACAACACCCTATGGCATGACTACTCGGCCCGGTGTTTTTAGCGGTGGCGATGTAGTAAACGGGCCCAGTACTGTAGTCCTTGCTATTGAAGATTCTCTCAAAGTAGCTCAAGGTATTGCAGAATATATAGCCGACCATTAATAAGCAAAAGCTTCTGCCTTAAAAACAGCAGAAGCTTTTTTGTTTCTTATTATTTTTTATCTTCTTTTCCATTCCTGTAATTGTTGGCAGAAATCTTGCCACAATTCTGGTAGCTGCTCAAGAGCAGCAGCAACCTTAGCACTTTCCCACCCACTAAAGGTCGCTATCTCATAGTTCAGCTTCTCATCTCTATTTTTATATTCTTGCACTAGCTGACCATTAACATAATCATCGTGGATAAAACCCAAAACATCTTGCAGACGTTTTAATTTGCGCAACATTAATCCGCTATCCTGATTAATCTCCGGCAGACACATTAGTGCGTAACGGAAACGCTTAATTTTAATTCTTAATTTATGGTCTTCTTCAACATTAGAAAAATCCGCATGTTTGTACCGCCACTTCATAATGGCTTCACTCCACTGCCCACAACGGCAATGCAAAAACTTTTTCCAACTCATATTGCTATATGCCGCTGCTACCGGTTGCCCTTGCAACCACATAAGCAACTGCATCAATTCTAGGGTTATTTTCTCATTCGAAGCAAGCGGCTCTATCTCAGCTAATTCTTTTTTCTGCAAACTACGCAGCACTTGCATAAGCTGTCCACCCTTAGGTCTATTTTGCGTAATACTACTTTGCATATGCTCCAGACTAATAAGCGCCACATCTACTTCTCGCAATCGCCCCAGTGCCTCCCCTTGGGCACGCAGACGTTTTTGCCAAGCGATGGCATCGTCTTGACGCAAAGCTGGCTTAACAAAAGTAAGGCAGGAACGAAGTCTCCTAACTTTTACTCGTAGCTGTCGCAAAGCAATTCTGTCCAAAGGATTAGCTAAATAACGTTGCCAAGCAGCATGAATTATATAGATTTGCCAAGGCAAATGGGTCAATAGTCCCGCTTCTATACCCTTGCCATAGACTGGCATTTCCCGCGGGTCAAAAGCATTGCTCTCTTGGGCCAGCCTAACAAAAGGATCCGGTTCTACCAGTTGAAACTGCTCTATACCCAGCAACCGCTCCACTAATTTAGGCACAAGCAACTTAGATTTAGCTGTATAGATTAAGCATAGCTCTTTCTGCGTCAGAATTAATTCTTCCGCAACCAATGCGCCTTCCACTGCATACAATCTGATACCTTTATATTTTGCCGGTAGAATAATTTCACGCTGGTTATAATTCCGCTGATAAGTTCGCTTCATACCGCGCAAAGATATTTTCCCCTTGTTTCTGCCCTCCCGCGGCTCAGTTAAGGTGCTATTGGGCTCAAGGTCTAACTTTTCGATTAACTTAGTAAGGTCAAATCCTGCTTGACTCTTCAAACAAATAATATTCATTCTGTCACCACACCAAAATAATGATATAATATTATATCACGATTAGGGGGAATATAATATGAACTATCTTGCTTTACTAGAACCCTGGCTCAAGACGCTTGCTGTTTTTGTTGGTGTGGTCATTTTTCTGGGTTTAACGAGACGGTTAATACTGTACATAATCACCTGCCTTACCAAAAATCTTTCTTTCGATATGGCAGAAATAATAGAGCAAATTTTCGAAAAGCCAATTAAGCTTTTCATTTTTACTCTCGGCTTTTATTATGCACTATCTGTATCGCCTTTTAACTATGCCACAGAGTATGCCTTCGTTCAAAACTCCTGCCACACTGCGGCAATTCTTTCCTTTTTCTGGATTTGTTACAATTTCACCTCCTCCACCAATGGGTTCCTAGTTAAAACATTAAACAAAATGGGACTAGGAGTTGACCCCTCCTTAGGTAATATCATTTCCGCCTTCATTCATTTTGTTATCATTATGCTGGGGTTTGCCATGATAGTCAGTGAATGGGGGTATAACATCAATGGTTTTATTGCCGGCTTATCTATTGGTGGCTTAGCAGTTTCTATGGCTGCCAAAGATACTCTTGGCAATGTTATTTCGGGAATGATTATTCTCACCGATAAGCCTTTCTCCACAGGGGATTGGATTGTCTGTAATGGCATTGAAGGTACCGTTGAAAAAATTTATTTCCGTTCCACCAGTATTCGTACTTTCCCTCAAGCTTTAGTCTATATTCCCAATTCTCTTTTGACCAATACTCCTATTACCAATTATACTAGACGCGACCGCCGTCGTATTGATGTAACGGTCGGTGTAGTTTATAGCACTACTCCAGAACAAATCCAACAGATTATGCAAAAAGCAGAAGCTTTTCTCTATCAAAATCAGCAGATTTTTGACGAAGGTATTTCCGTCGCCTTTAGTAAAATGGACGCCAGTTCACTAAATATAGCGATTCTCTGTTATACCAGCTGCGTCAACTACAATGAATACATTAAAGTTGTGGAAACAATCAACTTTAAGCTTATGAACATCTTAGCTGAGGTCGGCACTAGCGCCGCTTATCCTAGCACTAGTATCTATATGGAAACTCCCATCAACTATAAGACCGAACAATAAAACAATTGTTGCAACAAAAAGAGACCCATCGGGTCTCTTTTTTGGCTTTACTGATGCTTAATATGTCGTTGTATATACTTATAAGAGAGATATTCGCTTATAGCAGCTGCTTCTTTGGTTTGATTAGCACTTTCTTCATCCATCAAAGCAACTAGGTTTAAGGTACTGTTATGATAATACACCTTGCCGCCAAAATAGCCTAGGGCATAAGGTGTCTCCGTCCTTTGCAGCAAGTCTCTGCCCATGAATTCCGCAGGTATAACTCCACCCATTAATCTCACCAAAGTAGGGGCCAAATCCTCTTGTGAGGCATATTCAGCCGTGCGTCGTTGATCCAAGGGC
>JAQUUF010000134.1 GCA_028693975.1 Acidaminococcaceae bacterium | reverse complement strand
GCTATTACCGGAAGACGGCAAAGTAGAGTGGCCGGGTAAGGTCACCGTTGGGTACTTAGACCAGCAAACTTCTTTGCAGGCTGGTATGACTATAAGAGAAGTATTGCGCACAGCTTTTGACCATATGTTTGCCGCCGAGCAGCAGATGCTAGAGCTGTATGAGAAGATGGGAGCAGCGGAAGGCACAGAATTAGACAAAATGATGACACAGGTAGGCGAAATTCAATCTGACCTGGAGCATGCCGGATTCTATGAAATAGATACTAAGATAGAAGAAGCGGCTACTGGATTAGGATTGGCTGATATAGGCTTGGACAAGGATGTGGACAATCTTTCCGGTGGACAAAGAAGTAAGGTGCTTTTGACTAAGTTGCTTTTGGAAAATGATAATATTCTTTTGTTAGATGAGCCAACTAACTATTTGGATGAAAATCATATTGAGTGGTTGACTACCTTCTTGCAGAATTATGACAATGCTTTTATCTTGATCTCCCATGATACGGAATTCCTAAATAAGGTGGTAAATATTATCTATCATCTGGATAATTGCCAACTAACTCGTTATAGTGGTGATTATAACAAGTTTTTAGAATTATCTGCTATATACAAAGCGCAACAAGCGGGCGCTTATGCTAGGCAGCAACAAGAAGTTGCCCAATTGGAAGATTTTATAGCTCGGAACAAAGCTCGTATTTCGACCACGGGCCGCGCCAAGAGCCGACAAAAACGTTTGGATAAGATGGAAATGCTAGAAAAACCCAAGGAGAAGTTAAAGCCAACCTTTAGATTTAAGGAAGCAAGGACACCTGGACGGTACTTGGTAGAAGCGACCGATTTGGTGCTAGGTTATGATGCTCCACTGACTCGACCGGTTTCGTTTAAATTGGAACGGGGACAGAAGGTTGCTGTCAAAGGTGTTAATGGTTTAGGTAAAACAACTCTTCTGAAGACAATTTTGGGTCAAATTAAGCCATTGAGCGGAACAGTGGAATTAGGCGAATTCTTAGAACCAGGCTATTTTGCTCAAGAGGAGCGAGAGAAGAACGACGATACTGCCTTAGACGATGTGTGGAATGAATATCCAGGCATGTCTAATTACGAAGTGCGAGCAGCTTTGGCGGCTTGTGGGCTGACTAATGAGCATATCACCAGCAAAGTCTTTGTGCTCTCAGGCGGAGAGGCCGCTAAGGTGCGTTTGTGTAAATTGATGCTCAAAAATATTAACTGGCTTATTTTGGATGAGCCGACCAATCATTTGGACGTAGAGGCTAAAGAGGAACTCAAACGTGCCCTTATTGCTTTCAAAGGCAGCATACTGTTGGTATCGCATGACCCAGAGTTTTATAGTGACTGGGTTACTGATGTTATGAATATTGAAGATTGGACAACTAAAATATTATAAAAAAATTGCACTTCATCTGAAGTGCAATTTTTGCTTTAGAGAATGCCTTCTTTAATTAAGGCGTTTAGCATTTGTTGCTTGCCTATTAACCAAAGTAGGTCACCTTGTTCTAGAGGGAGGGAGATATCAGGTTTATCAAAGGCATAACCGCTACGCTCTAGACCGATAACAGTGCAATGCCATTTTTGTCGCAAAGAAGTAGAACGTAAAGTCTTTTTAATCAGAGGAGAGTTGCTGTTAATGACAATGACACAAGGGAGGAAGCAAGATTCATCATCGCAATTTTGTGCCCGACTTTCCAAATAAGTTTTTAAGGCTAGCGGTTTATCCAAGGCTTGCAGCTTATAGTTTAAGGAGGTATTAGCTGTGTCCAAGGCAGCGAATTGAGCCAAAGTGCCCAAAATTAAGAACTCAGAATGGGGTTTTAGCATGTCCTCCGGACCAGGAATATCAATTATGTTCGTTCCGGTTTTGATTTCCAGAATATTAAAACTATAGCGCTCCCTTAAAGCCAGTTCTCTTAATGTTTTGTTAGCAAGAGGAGAGGCAGGTTCGAGGCGGTAAGTTCTAAAGAAGAGCATATCGTTTAATTGATGCAAGGTGTTGCCTTGGCCAATTTGACTTTTGTTTTTTTCTTCATGAACAGTATTAAGGTTGACGACAAAGCGAACCTCCATTTTGAGAGACTGTTCCAAGAGCCAATCCGAGGAGCTGATAAAAAAGGTTATCAGCAAGGTTAAAACAAAGGAGAAAAGGGTGCTAAATAGAAAAATATAAGTTAAAGTGAAGAAAATAAAACCCATGGCTAGAAAAAGGCGGAGACCCAACAGAAAAAGAATAGGGAAATGCGTTGTGCGTTTTTGAAACCAGAGGGTTGTTATATAGGGTGTAATTTTCTTATTGCGCAACATAAGTAACCGCAAAAAGGGGGACAAAGCGACCAAAGTTATGAGCCCAGCTAGATAAGTGCCAAATATAGGCGATACATTGGCTCGGCACCAAGGCATGAGCCAGAGGAGTGCAATACCGGCAATGGTACAACAAAGCACTAAATAAATACCCATAGTTTTAAAGTAGGCACCGAGTAATTCTTGCCACAGAACATTTTTGCCTGTCGCATCACGGGCATCGGAAGTATAACGCTCGGTGATTTTGGTGAGGCGCAAAGGTAAGTGGCGCAGTAAGAAAGCATGACAAGGATTAGACAGCTTGATAAAGTAGGGCGTGGTAAAAGTTGTGATAACGCAGACTGCTACTACGATAGGATATAATTGGTCGCTAAGAACGCCAAGATTACTACCAACAGCAGCGGCAATTAAGGAAAATTCGCCAACTTGAGTCAAAGAAAAGCCGGTAAACATAGCGGCCTTAAGAGTATGACCGGAGGCTAAAACGCCCAAGGAGGTAAAAACGGTTTTGCCTAGATAAACAAAGAACACCGAAAGCAAAATAGGAAGCGCATAAGTAGACAAATCTGAGGGACGGATCATCATGCCTATAGAAATAAAGAAAATGGCAGAGAAAAGACATTCTATGGGTTGCACTAGATTTTTGAGTTTTTCGGCTTGACTGGTACAGGCTGCGATTAAGGAGCCGGTAATAAATGCGCCAAGCGCAGAAGAGAAATCTAAAGCGGCACAGACCACAACCATACACAGGCATAAGCCAAGAGATGAAAGCAACAGTACTTCATCACTCATGTAGGCAGCAAATTTCCTAAAGAAGCTGGGCAATAAATAAATGCCAAGCAAACCCCATAGCGCCAAGAAGAACAAAAGGCTGGCAATTGATTTTAGTACGGTGAAGCCAGATACAATGCCTTCACCGGAAACAGACATAGTAGACATAACAGTCATCAAGATGATGCCGACTAAGTCTTCCATGATTAAGAGACCGAGGACAATGTTAGCATATTTATCTTGTTGTAAATGCAGGTCGCTAAAAGCCTTCATGACAATAGCGGTAGAAGACATACATAAGAGAAAACCCCAAAGTATCTTATCTTTGAAGGGCCAGCCAAGAATTGTGGCGCATAAATATCCCAAGAAGAAAAAGGCGACGGTCTCTGTACAGACCGCGATAATAGCAGTGTGCCCGACGCTTTTTATTTTGTCAAAAGTAAACGATAGGCCTAAGGAAAATAATAAAAAAATAACGCCTATTTCGCCCCAGACAGAAATATTGTCATGGTTTGCTATGGTAGGGAAAAAAACAAAATTAGGACCAGCTAAAAAACCGGCAATTAAATAACCTAGCACCAAAGGTTGGTTTAACTTTTTGCAAATAATTATGGCCACAGCCGCTGTTGCAAGGATAAGAGCTAGGTCAGTAATGAGCGTAGGCAAGTTGGACATGTTCGTTCTCCTTATAATTTGTAACTATACATATTATACTGTATATCAAGATAGAATTATATAAAATTATTTCTTAGTAAATAGGTCCAGTTGTGATATACTGTATATGAAAAAATGTGCTGTGAAAGGGGTGGAATCTATGAGACGGGCTTATAAACATAACTCTTGGCTTAATGCCAAAGGCAAAGGAGTTCTTTTGGTTGTAGTGGCTTTGTTTTTCGTTGGTTTCGCCAGACAAGGATATAAGATATACCAGGTCAAACAGGAGACGATTAAGACAGAAGTAAAAGTGAAGGAATTGCAAGAGAAGAAAGATAAGCTGCAGCAAGAAAAAGAGAATTTAGGCGATTTGCATTATATAGAAAAAATAGCTCGTGAAGAGCTTAATATGGTGCGTAAGGGTGAGATACCTCTTTTTATTGTGAAGGAAAGAAATGCTGAACAAAGTGCGGAGGATAAAGGTGCAACATCAAATAAGAAGGAAAATGTTGACACTGACCACTGTGCAAAGGTATAATTACTGCTAGTATGAATCGTGATTTTTTTAAAATAAGACAAGGGGGAAAACTCTAGTTTATGGCTTTAGAAATTGGTGCTGTTGTAGA
>JAQUUF010000133.1 GCA_028693975.1 Acidaminococcaceae bacterium | reverse complement strand
TTTGAAGAGAATATGATGCATTTTAGTGATTTTAATAAATTTATCGGCTTAGAGCAATATGCCGAGCTGGAAAAGAAATACAAATAAAAATATGAGGTGAAGGAAATGATGACAAAGGGGTCTAAGTTTTTTAAGACAATGTTATTTACATCTTTAGCAGTAATGATGCTAGCTTTGGGTGGTTGTGGTGGTAAGAAAGAGGCTGCATCGGCAGCGGGTGGAGCAGACAAAAAGGTAACCTTGAAGATGGCAACTCAGCTTCCTGCTTCTCATCCCTTGGTTAAGGCTATGGATACTTTCAAAAAGAAAGTTGCTGACAAAACTAAAGGTTCAGTGACCATTCAAATTTATCCCGCAGGCCAATTGTTTAATGATAAGACCATGAATGACGCTCTGATGAGCGGTGGTATTGATTTGGGTTTGAATACAGTTGGACGATGGGCGAGCATTATTCCTGCTATGGATGTGTTTGATGTACCCTTCCTGTTCCCGACTTATGAAAGTGTTTCCACAGCTATTGATAAGGGCTTAGGTGACAAGCTGGGTGGACAACTGGAGAAAAAAGGTGTGCGACCTCTTATTTGGGCCGATTATGGTTTCGTTGAAGTAGCTAATGATAAGAAAGAAATTAAGAAACCAGCTGATTTTGCCGGTCTGAAGATTCGTGGATATAGCAAGTATTCTACGGAAACAATTAAGGCTTTGGGTGCGTCTTCTGTTACCATGGGTAGCGGTGAAGTTTACATGGCAATTCAACGTGGCACGATTGATGGACAAATTAGTGGACCCAGCGCAATGCGTGACCGCAAGATGTATGAAGTACATAAATATATGACGGTTACTAATCATGCTTCTCCTGAATTTATTCTAGCAATGAATGACAAATCTTTTGCCAAATTGTCTGACAGCCAGAAGAAAGCTATTACAGAAGCGGCCAAGGAAACACAAACTGAAATCCGCACTAACGCCAAAAAAGCTGACTTGGAAGCAATGAAGACCTTGAAGGAAAAGGGCATGACTTTGTATGAAATTCCAGCGGCTGAAATTCCTGAATGGCAAAAAGCAACTAAATCTGTGTGGGATTTGTTTATTAAAGAAAATGGCAAGATCGGTCAAGAATTGATTGATATTTGCACGAAGAAGTGAGGTTTGCAGTGAAAAGTATCTTTGCAATGTATAGCAGCTTTGTTAATATTATAACGAAAATTGTAGGAATTATTGCTGGAGCATTGCTCTTTATCCCAGCTTTTATGGTTTGCTACGAAGTGGTAGCTCGTGGTGCTTTCAATGCTCCTACAGAGTGGGTAATGGAAATATCGACCTATTGTGTAGTAATAGCCGGTTTCTTAGGGATGGGAGTAACTTATAGCTATGGTGCTCACATCAAAGTTGATATTGTCTTAAGTAGGCTGAGCGAGCAAACGAAATGCTATTTGGAAGTAATTACCTCTATTGTCGGTATTATTTTCGTGGCTTTATTCTTTAATGAAGCGCTGAATATGGCGTTGCTTTCGTTGGAGAATAATAATTGTGCACCTACGACTTTGAGTACCCCCTTGTGGATTCCGCAGATGGCTATGCCTATTGGGATGGGTGTGCTGCTACTACAAATCATCAAGACCTTAGTCTTGGATTTGGGCAGAATTGCCAGTGGCGATTATACGAAGGAGGCTCTCTAAGATGATAGTTCTCTTTACGATAATTCTATTAGTGCTTTTGGTGATTGGCTTGCCCGTAGCGTTTTCTTTAGGCATGGCAGGTGTAGCAGGCATGTTCCTGTTTATGGGTGGTGATGGAGCTTTGGCTCAAATTCCCATTCTAGGATACAAGTCTTTGGATGATTTTGTTTTGACGGCGGTGCCGTTGTATATCTTGATGAGTAATATTCTCCTTACTGGTAAGGTGGGAGCCAATTTATTTGAATTAGGTAATAAGTGGTTGCGCCATCTGCCTGGTGGTCTGGGTGTGGCGACTGTTGTAGCTTGCGCTATTTTTGCGGCTATTACCGGTTCTTCTGTGGCCTGTGCTGTTACTATTGGAGCTATTGCTATTCCCGAGATGCTCAGCCGTGGGTATGACAGAATAGTGGTCTTGGGCGCCGTCGCGGCAGGCGGTACTTTGGGTATTTTGATACCACCATCTATTCCCATGATTTTGTATGGAGCTATTACCGAAGAATCTATTGGAAAATTATTTATGTCTGGTGTGGTTCCAGGCGTTATCTTGACCTTGATGTTCATTGCGGTAGTTGTTTATCGTTGTCGTAATCTTCCCCTGGAGGCACCGGCCACTTGGGAGGAACGCATGAGCGCTTTGCGCAAGTCTATTTGGGGTTTGTTGTTGCCAGTGATTGTAGTAGGTGGTATTTACACAGGCATCTTTACCCCCACGGAAGCTGCTGCTGTGGGTACAGTCTATAGCTTAATCATTACTTTCATCATTTATCGTAGCCTTACCTTCAAGGACTTGCCCCAAATTTTGTTGGGCACAGTCAAAACAAGCTGCATGATTTTTGCTATCATGATAGGTGCTACTTTGTTTGGTTTTGTTATGACTATCTTGGATGTTCCCCAGACTTTGACTAGTTTTGTGGTGGAGACCGAGATGAGTCGTTGGCTAGCCTTCGTGGCTATCAATGTTTTGCTCTTGTTCTTAGGCTGTATTTTGGAATCGGTTTCTATTATTTATATTACTTTGCCCATTATTTTTCCCTTGATTGTCAAGTTAGGGTTTGACCCTATTTGGTTCAACGTGGTAATGGCTATTAACTTAGAGCTGGCATTGATTACACCGCCTGTGGGTATGAATTTGTTTGTCTTGCAAGGTATTAGCCCCGATAGTAAGATGGAGCAGATTATTAAAGGTGTTATGCCTTTTGGTGCAATTATGGCCTTGGAGATTCTTTTGCTCTGTTTCGTACCCCAATTGGCCACTTGGCTGCCCAGTGTTGTTAAGTAAGCATCATTAGTTTTTATTGACAATATAATGAAAAAAAGTATATAATGTTTTAGTCAGTAAACAGACTAATAAGAGGATGCTTGAATGACGGCATCCTCTTTATTTTAATTGTGAAGGAGTAAGTTATTTATGATCAGAAAAGATTTGCGCAATATCGCCATTATAGCTCACGTAGACCATGGCAAAACTACTTTGGTAGATGCTATGCTTAAGCAAAGTGGTATTTTCCGTGCTAACGAGCATGTAGAAGAAAGGGTTATGGACTCTAACGACTTGGAGCGCGAGCGTGGTATTACCATTTTGTCCAAAAATACTGCGGTAATGCATAATGGCACCAAAATCAATATTCTGGACACCCCGGGTCATGCTGACTTCGGTGGTGAAGTAGAGCGTGTCTTGAATATGGTTGACGGCGTACTGCTCTTGGTTGATGCCTACGAAGGACCTATGCCGCAAACTAAATATGTACTGCGCAAAGCTTTGGAACAGCATTTGAAACCCATTGTGGTTATCAATAAGATTGACCGTCCTGACCAAAGAGCATCTGAGGTAGTAGACGAAGTATTAGATTTGTTCATCGAGCTGAATGCTAATGATGACCAATTGGATTTTCCGGTAGTTTATGCTTCTGCCCGTGATGGTATTGCTAAGCTAACTATGGAAGACGAGAGCACTAATTTGGAGCCTTTGTTCAAGGTCATCATTAATAATATTCCTGCTCCTGATGTGGATGTAGATGGACCTGTACAGATGTTGGTTAACAATCTGGACTGGGATGATTATGTGGGCCGTATTGTAGTTGGTCGTATTGTTCGTGGCAAATTACATGATGGTGAGAATGTTATTTTGATGAACCCGACAGAAGGTGGTTCTGTCCGTAAGGGCAAAGTAGGTCGTTTGTATGTTTATCAAGGCCTGAAACGTGTAGAAGTACAAGAAGCGGCAGCTGGTGAAATTATTGCTTTGATGGGTATTGCTGATGCCAAGATTGGTGAGACCATTGCTGATGCAGATAATCCTGAAATGCTTCATGGTATTTCTATTGATGAGCCTACTTTATCTATGGTGTTCTCCGTTAATAACAGTCCTGTTGCAGGACGTGAAGGTACTTATATTACTAGCCGTCATTTGCGTGACCGTTTGTTCAAAGAAGTGCAGACTAACGTCAGTATGAAGCTTGATGAGACTGATACTCCGGATGCTTTTAAGGTTAGCGGTCGTGGCGAATTGCATTTGTCTATTTTGATTGAGACCATGCGCCGTGAAGGCTATGAATTACAAGTCGGCAAACCTAATGTTATCATGCATAGGAATGACGAAGGTACTTTGCTAGAGCCTATGGAGGCTTTGACTATTGATGTACCGCAAGATTTCATGGGTCCTGTTATGGAAGGCTTGGGCTTACGTAAGGCTGAGCTGACTAATATGACAGAGCT
>JAQUUF010000132.1 GCA_028693975.1 Acidaminococcaceae bacterium | reverse complement strand
CTGGAAGATTCCGGTGATAACGCCAAATATTGGGGCGTGCATGCTAATGCTCCCTTGAGTGAGAATTTCGGTGTTCATGCCGGGTATTATGATTTGCATGGTGTTAATAATCCTGATAGTGGTTTTACTTTTGATGAGGGGTACAATGTTTGGAACGCTGGCTTTAACTTAGGCAGGGGCGATTTAAATTTCACCGCTGATTATCTCAAAGGCAGCAAGAAAGATTTCGGAGACAAAGATAAGGGCTACGCTCTGGGTTTGTCCTACAAAGAAGCAGACCCTGAGAAGGTAGGCAGCTATACGATTTTTGCTAACTACTGGGATCAACCTTCTACCACTTTCTTCCTGCACACAACTGATGCCTATACCGGTGCTAATGGCAGCGGCTTCAAAGGTTGGGGTATTGGTGCTGGTTATACCGTGATGAAAAATGCTGTTCTTACTGTAGCTTATTTTGATACACAAGATAAAAAAGACAATGCCTTTGGCGCTAAAGTCAAAGACAAGAGAATCTGGACTGACTTAACTATTACTTTCTAAAATTTCTCATTGCTTGGATAGATTTTCTTTCCTTTCTTTTCTTTAAAACGCAAAGACTCCCTAGTTGCCAAGGGAGTCTTTGCGTTTCTATGCGTATTACATTTTATAAAGTATCAGCACGTTTCAAGAAATCACGAAGAATATCGCAGGATTTATTGAATTTTTCTTGTTCTTCGGGAGTAATTTCAACTTCCAAAATCTCTTCCAAGCCGTTCTTGCCAATAACACAAGGAACGCCGGCTGCTACATCTGTTTGACCATATTGTCCCGTTAAGACCGTGGAGCAGGGCCATACTAGTTTTTGGTCGTGGAAAATGGCAGTAATGAGCATCTTAGCAACATTGGCTATACCGAATTCGGTGCTACCTTTGCCATCAATTTCAATGTCCCCGGCCTTTTTGACCTGTGTCTGTAAATCATCTAAACTTAATTGAGCCAGAGCGGGTTTGCTTTGCAGAAGTTCCAAGAATGCTTTGCCGGCAATGGTGATGCGCGACCACACGATGAAGCTGGAATTACCGTGTTCACCCATGCAGAAGCCTTGAATAGAACTGCGTTTGTAGCCGGTGGCTTTGGAGATTACGCGTAGTAAGCGATAAGTTTCCAAGCTGGTGCCGGTACAGAAGCAGCGCTGTGGTGCCCAGTTCATCTGGCGACGAATATATTCACAAATAATATCGGCAGGATTAGAAATACTGATCATGATGCCTTGGAAATCAACAGTTTTCAAATGACTAATGACTTCTTTGGCCATGCGGATGGAGTCATCAAACATATCTAAGCGGGTTTCGCCTGGTTTGCGGCTGCGGCCAAACGCCATAACTAAGATATCGGCGTCATTGAGTTCGCTATAGTCGCCGGCGCGGATAATAACATCCCTACCTGCCAGAGCACCACTGACACCGTCATCTAGATCTAGGGCTTGGGCAGTGGCTTTGTTCTTGAGAATATCAATAAGTACAATGTCATCTGCTTCACCGGATTGGATGAGGGCTAGTGCGACGTGAGAACCAACGTGGCCTGCACCGACAATTACAACTTTACGAGTATTAAGCATAATCATTCCTCCTTAAATTTGCTTTATTTTCTATCACCTCATTATATCACAAGGGACAATTTTTGTCCTAAATACACTATTTTATAGGTATATATGGTATTTTCGGTTGGGTTAGTATTACCTTAGCTTATTTTATTGTTTGGTTGACTTTTGACAATACTATTGATAGAATTATTGGCATAACTTATATATTAAACGATGAAGAGAAGTAGTACTGGCAGGAGTTCTCAGAGAGAGTGCGGTGGGTGTGAGCACTTGAACGGACTGCGAGGAAGTCGTCTTGGAGTTGATGGGGTGAAACCAAGTAACCTTATCCGCAGGTAGCCCGTTAAGCTATTGAGAGCCTGGCGCAAGCTGGGAATTTAGGTGGTACCGCGAGTCAAGTCGTCCTATGCATAGAGCATAGGCTTTTTTTATTTTAAGGAGGATGTAAGATGACAGAAGAAACAAATATTTCCAAAATCTATGACCCAGCATCTGTAGAAAAGAAATGGTATGAATACTGGGAGAAAAATGGTTATTTCCATGCTGCTGTGGACAAGAGCAAGAAACCCTTTAGCATTGTCATTCCACCGCCCAATATTACGGGTAAATTGCATATGGGACATGCCCTAGATAATACTTTGCAAGACATTCTCATTCGTTGGCATCGTATGATGGGGGACGATACTCTGTGGATGCCGGGCTATGACCATGCTGGTCTAGCTACTCAGATTAAGGTTGAAGAAGAACTGAAAAAGAATGAAGGCTTGACTCGCTATGATTTGGGACGAGAAAAGTTTTTGGAAAAAGTCTGGGAATGGAAAGAGCAATATGGTGACCGCATTATCAACCAGTTGAAATGCTTAGGCGTATCCTGCGATTGGGAGCGTAAGCGCTTCACTATGGATGAGGGCTGTAGCAAGGCTGTACGTGAAGTGTTTGTTTCTTTGTATGAAAAGGGACTTATCTATAAGGGGACTCGTATCACTAATTGGTGCGTACATTGTAATACGGCGCTGAGCGATATTGAAGTCGAACACCAAGATGATACAGGACATTTATGGTATATCAATTATCCTATCGTGGGTGAAGAGGGCAAATATTTGACGATAGCTACTACTCGTCCTGAGACTATTCCCGGTGATACCGCGGTAGCTGTTAACCCTGAGGACCCTCGCTATGGCAAATTAGTAGGCAAGCAGATTGCTTTGCCCACAACTGATAGAGTTATTCCTATTATCGCAGATAGCTATGTAGACTTAGAGTTTGGTACCGGTGCCGTTAAGATTACTCCGGCCCATGACCCTAATGACTATGAGATGGGCTTGCGCCAACATTTGGATAGCATCGTCGTTATCGGTATGGACGGCAAGATGACCAAAGAGGCAGGCAAATATGTGGGACAGGACCGCTATGAGTGCCGCAAGAATATCGTGGCGGATTTGGACGCTGCCGGATTGCTGATTAAGATAGAGGAATGTCCTCATGCGGTAGGTCATTGCCAACGCTGTGGCAACGTGGTAGAGCCGTTGGTATCGACCCAATGGTTCGTCAAAATGCAGCCCTTGGTGAAGGCTGCCGTTGATTGTGTCGAGAATGGTAAAACTGAATTCGTACCTAACCGTTTCACCAAAACTTACACTAATTGGATGGATAATATTCATGATTGGTGTATCTCTCGTCAGATTTGGTGGGGACATAGAATACCGGTGTGGTATTGCGACGAATGCGGAGAGACTATTGCGTCGCGTACAGATATTGATAAATGCCCCAAATGTGGTGGACATGTGCATCAAGATGAAGATGCTTTGGATACTTGGTTCAGCAGTGCGCTGTGGCCGTTCTCTACTATGGGTTGGCCAGAGAAAACGGAACTCTTGCAGCAGTTTTATCCTACTAGCGTTTTGGTAACAGGCTACGATATTATTTTCTTCTGGGTTGCGCGTATGTTGATTATGGGCATGGAATTTATGCAGGAAATCCCCTTTGACAAAGTGTTTATTCATGGTCTGGTGCGAGATGAACAAGGTCGCAAGATGAGTAAGTCTCTGGGCAATGGCATTGACCCACTAGAAGTAATAGATAAATATGGCGCTGATACTTTGCGCTTTATGTTAATTACCGGTAATACACCCGGTAACGATATGCGCTTCTATTGGAACAGAGTAGAAGCAACGCGTAACTTTGCCAATAAGATTTGGAATGCTTCTAGGTTTGCGCTGATGAATCTTGAAGGCTATGATGCGCAAGCAGAGCGTGCTCCCTATACTTTGGCGGATAAATGGATACTTTCTCGTTTGCAGGATACAGCGCAAGATGTGACAGGATTATTGGAGCGTTTTGAATTAGGTGAAGCAGGCCGCTTAATTTATGACTTCATTTGGGGCGAAATCTGCGATTGGTATATCGAATTGGCTAAGCCGAGATTGTACAACAAGGATAATGCCGCAGAGCGAGCTACGGCACAATATGTGCTGTGTGAAGTATTGGGCAGTGCCATGAAGCTTTTGCATCCTTATATGCCTTTTATTACCGAAGAAATTTGGCAACATTTGCCTCATGAAGGCTCGTCAATTATGGTAGCTCCTTGGCCTGTTTGTGATACAACACTTGTTGATGTTGAGGCTGAAGCTGGCATGACGGCTATTATGGAGATTATCAAAGCCATTCGTAATATGCGCGCCGAGGTAAATGCTGCTCCTGGCAAGAAAGCACCAGCCGTTTTGTTGGTTAGGGCGGAACTAAAAGAAGTGATTACTGCTAATCAAGCCTATATTAAGCTTTTGGGAACCGTAGATGAATTGACTATTGATGATTTGGGTAGTAGCAAGATCGAAAATGCTATGGCGACAGTAGTTAACG
>JAQUUF010000131.1 GCA_028693975.1 Acidaminococcaceae bacterium | reverse complement strand
ATGATGCTCATCATGTTTGCCGCCACAACAAGGGCAAAAATCAAACCCACCTGTATTGTTAACTATCCCTTGCTCAAACAGCTCCCCTACCCGCAACAATTGTTCTGCAAAGGAATACTGCTCAAAAGCATCTTCGTCCAGACTGGGATAGTATTTTATTGCGTATCCACTTCTCTCTACACTGTTATCAACTTGACTCGTTAATTCCTTGAATTCATACACTCCTTCTGTTTGGCTAAGCCAAAAATACCAAGCACCGTCTTCACCATCTATCTTGCTCAAATAATCTAGCCCTGAATTTTCTCTCTCTGCATTAAGTAAAGTAATTGCCAGTTCCAAAATATGACGCATTCTATTCATGTGGCATTCTCCCTTCTTTAGCAAAGACTTCCTTGGCTAAAGTTAACTTATCTTTATTACTCACCTCTATACCTAATTGCTTAGCAGCATCCGCTAGCATTTCATAAGAGACCTCTGATAAATACGGATAACAAGATTCAAAATTCTCGAAGTAATCTTTCTTCTCTTTGCTTATATCCGCCTCTTCTACAAATATTTTCCCCAGACTCAAGAGATAAGAAGGCATGCTTTTGGTAAAAAATTCTCTGCGCTTCATAGTATCCGCTCCTATTATCTTTATTAGCCTGATTATCTAATAGTGCCTATTTGTTTTCAAGGCAAATCTCCCCTTCATTCATATCACATAAGTATGTTTTATTACTCGGTTAATATTTCCATTACCAAACAAACTACTATTTGTGTCATTTATCGTCATAAATTCCCCTACTAATCAACTAGGTTTTTATCTTAATATTTTCTAGTCTGCATTAAAATAAAAGTAACCATTTTTATTTACACCGAAACTTTATTTGAATTTTTTCTCGCCTTATGTTATTCTCAAGGAGCAAACTTCTTGGGAACGGAGGCCATTATGAAAATCACAACCAAGGGACGATATTCTTTGAGAGTACTATTGTACCTAGCAGAAAATTACAACAACAATTGCATTCCATTAGTGAGCATAGCTGAAGCAGAAGATATTTCTCTAAAATATTTGGAACACATTATGAAAAATCTTGTACAAACTAATTTGGTGACTAGTTACAGAGGCTCCCACGGTGGCTACAAATTGGCTAATCCTCCCTACTCATACACTCTAGGCACTATACTCAAGTCTACTGAAACAGACATCTATATCGCAGACTGCCTCAATACTTGCGGTCCACTTTGTCCTAACCATGATAAGTGCTCCACTATAGAGATTTGGGAGATGCTTCAAACCACAATTGAAGAAATTTTAGACAATCTCACGTTAGTGGATCTCTTGAGAATACAAGAAAGAAAAACAGGTCATCCTAGTAAATATCTAACAATAATTAAAAATATATAAAACAAAAGAGCTTGCGTTAGCTATTAAACTAACATAAGCTCTTTATTTAATATGTTATGGTCTCACATGTACCGGAATGTAAGTCAAACATCTAACTCTGCGTCCTCCACCATCTTTAGCGGGACTAAAGCGCCAATATATACAATTATCAATCGCAGCTGCATCCAAAAGTGGATTGCCGCTCGATTGTGCCGTAGAAACATACTCCGGTATGCCATCTATGCCTACCAAAATGCAGACAACCACAACTCCCTCTGCCGCCCCTGCACGGATTGGATAAGGAATAGCCGCCGAATAAATTAACTTGGGTTTCACCGCAGGATTTTTATCTACAGGAATATTCTTATGCGCTTGTTTGAGCGTCAAATGTTCAACGATACTAACTACTTCTAAGTTCTTTGGCTCAAGTTTATCCTTGTCTTGAGACTCCAAGAGCACAAAATCTAACACAGCATTAAAAGGGAACACCTTATTGTTGCTGTTATTTATTGCTCCTTCATTATTGGTTGATTCAACACCAATATATTCCACGGACTCGTATATCTCCCCTGTCTCTATCCCCTTAGCGTTCCTTTGGTTCATTGCATAACCAATAATACTTAAATGCAAGACACAGGAAAAAAGCAGAGCAAACAAAAAATAATTATCTTTCTTGAGCATATTATTCACCTTATTCCGTTGCTATGCCAAACTTTGTCACACCTGCCTGTTTCAAATTTTTAATTACCGCAGCAAAATCACCATATCTGCTATTTTTATCTGTTTGTAAAAAAACAAACGCTTGGGGCTTATTTTGTAAAGCCGTTTGTGCGTACTTGCCAACCTCTGCCACCGGAACCTTTTTATCACCCACATATACATCGTTGTTCTCATCAATAGTAATAGCCAAGACCGTATCAGCTACGGCTTGTCCCTCTCCTATATTGGGCAGATTAACAGATACTGTTTTTACTTCTGTCATATAGATGGACCCCAACATAAAAAAAACTAGTAAAAAAAACATAATATCTATCATCGGTATGATAATTATTTCCGGTAAATTTTTGCTAGTAGTTTTGAGTTTCACTATAATCACCCTCGTTTTGCTGTTTGTAGAGCTAGACAGCATTGAACTAATTGTTTATTCAAGCTGGCAATTTTACGTTTCAAAATTCCATATAGTACTAGGGAGAATAAGGCTACTGTCAAACCAAAGGCAGTAGCAATCAGAGCCTCTGCTATACCACCTGTTATAGCAAAAGGTTGACCACTGCGCACATCCAGAATTTTAAAAGAAGAAATCATGCCTATTATAGTACCTAATAGCCCCAAGAGTGGAGCCATGGTAATAATGGTGCTCAGAACATCGAGTCTATCTTCATACGTTTCTACCATAAGAGTAGTTTGTGTCTCTAAAATAGACTCCAGTTCTGCGGCTTGGTAGGGTAACTGCAAGCAAGAGGCAACCATATGCGCACAATCTCCTTGACTCTCTTGAGCCAGATTCAATGCTTTTATGCGCTCACCATTGCTCAGTGCATCCATTGCCTGATTTAAAAATTTTCCATTTGATGTTTTATTGCTTAAGAACAAAACCCTTTCTATAAATACAGCCAGAGAAATAATAGAACATAATAACAACGGATACATAATTACTCCACCCTTAAAAAATAATTCCCCTATTTCGCCCAACCTAACCACATCCTTTCCTGAATTACCCCAATTGTAAGCCCCTCATAATACTCCGTCAAGTGGCATAAAATCGCGGTTTTACGGGTTATTTGGTTTGTATTTTATCCTACCGCTCTGGTAGGATAACTTCTTTTAAAACTTCTGATTGGAAACTTAAGGCACTATCAAGCAAAAATGTTCTTGCGCTCAAATTGCTTAAGATTACAATCTATTTCCCCTGTAGCAAGTATGTATTAAAAAAAATTCCAATTCTCCGTCCTACCTCAGCATATTCTCTTTTTGCATAGCAAATTATAATTTTATTTCTTATCTTGTTCGTTGGCTTAATGCTTAGAAAAATACTTAGCACAGCATCTTTTGCAACAATAAGCAAACTGTTTTTTAATTATTGTAAATATTATTACCTAATGATATAATTAGCCTAATTAAAGAATTCGGCGCAAGTAATTATGTATACGAGGAGAATGAATATGAACACCCTTCAGCGCAGAGGTAACCGAGGGTTTACGCTAATTGAGTTAGTAGTTGTAATAGCAATTCTGGGTATTTTGGCCGGTATTGCTATCCCGCGTTTCTTGGATTCCAGAGCTAGTGCCGCCGGGGCCAAGCTACTGGCTGACTTGCGTACTATCGATAGTGCCAGTGCTATCTATCAGGCTAAGTACAGCACTCAGCCCACGCTAGATGAGCTAGTAGACGATAAGCTGATAGCCGGCAATCTCACCCCGCCCACCGGTACCATGCTGGTAACTGGCACTAGTGGCTCCCAGCTTAAGTATACCGCCTCGGCTACCAACTATGCTATTGATAGCAATGGACGCGCTACCTACACTAGCGATAAACTAACTGACGGTACTGTGGAGAAGTACTTGTCTGGCTCCGAAGGTCTGTCCTCTTATAACGAGATAGTTAAGCTGGCGCAAGCAGCTATAGCGGCAGGCAATAAAGGCGGAGGCAATATAAATGCTGCTATTCTAGCTGCTAACGAGAAATACCCTGACGTGGAAGCTAGCCTAATTAAAGATGTTTTTGGCGAGAGTGCTTCTGGCGATCTAAAATGGCGAGCAGATGCCAACTGGGGAGCTTCCAATGTTGTCTATTTTACTTCTTCTAGCACTAATGGTTGGGTGGCCTCTATGGTTGTAGTCAACGGTATTCTTTATAAGGCTCCCACTACAAACGGTGTTGATATTGCCGGCGCTGTTAATAAGTCCGATGTTGCCGCCGATCTGGTTAATCGCGGCTTCGAAAAGGTTGGCCCTATTAGTGGTTTCTAAACATAAATAAAGGACTGTAAGTCCCCTGAGGTTGCATCCTCGTTGGACCTACAGTCCTTATTTTTATGCCTGGTTAGGCTAGCTTAACGCTAAGCTCAATACATACCGCTGGGTTTTT
>JAQUUF010000130.1 GCA_028693975.1 Acidaminococcaceae bacterium | reverse complement strand
AAAATAAGAAAATACTTGCTTAAATGCCTACATCGTGATAAAATTCTTTGGTAAAGTAATTTTAGGGGGTGAATTCATGCCGAACATTAAATCTTCTATCCGTAGTGTAAAAACCGATAGCGAACGTCGCGCTGCCAACGGTCCTGTTAAAGCAGAAGTCCGCAGCACTGCTCGCAAGGTAGAAGCTCAAGCTGCTGCCGGTAAAAAGGACGAAGCTCAAGCTACTTTGAAAGTCGCATCAGGTTTACTTGATAAAGCTGCCCGCAAGGGTACCATTCATAAGAAGGCCGCTGCTCGTAAAAAGTCCAGATTGGCTAAGAAGGTTAACGCAGTTGAATAAAATTGCAAACAAAAACCTGTTCCTAAGGAACAGGTTTTTTTGTTGCCTATTTATCTAAGAGATCTATTAATAGCGTTAATAACACCCAGAAGAGAAGCTCTATTAATATTGGCATCTATACCCACACCAAAAATATGCCCATCCTGGGGGACCTTAAGCTCAATATAGGAAATAGCCTTGGAGACAGACCCACTGGAAATAGCATGCTCATGATAATTGATGAATTCGTAGCCTTCCACTCCTACCTGACGCAAAGCATTGAAGAAAGAGTCAATCGGTCCATTACCTGTTCCGGAAATAGCAAAGGGTTGTCCATCCACCAAAACCTCTCCAACGAACTTGGTATGCGTAGCCGCACTAGCCTCTTCAGACTCTTCAGAGAATTTCAGTTTTTTAATTGCATATTTACCTTTGTAGTTTACATATTCTTTGTTAAAGATATCGACAATCTGATTAGAGCCAAGCTCGTCACCATATTGGTCAGCGGCCGCCTTAACAATATCGCCGAATTCCGGATGCATTTCTTTGGGTAAATGATAGCCCACGGTCTGTTGCATCACAAAAGCTGCACCGCCCTTACCAGATTGGCTATTAATACGAATAACAGGCTCATAGTCCCTGCTTAAGTCAGCAGGATTAATCGGCAGATAGGGAACCTCCCAGTAGGGAGAATTGGTATCGGCCATATATTCAAAACCTTTGCGAATAGCATCTTGATGTGAACCAGAGAAAGCTGTAAATACTAATTCACCGGCATAAGGATGTCTAGCGTGAATAGGCATCTTGGTAACTTGCTCACAAATTTTCTTCAAATCGTTAATATGGGAAAAATCTAGTTGTGGGTCTACATTCTGGCTATACATATTCAAAGCCAAGGTTACAATATCCACATTGCCCGTCCTCTCGCCATTGCCAAAGAGAGTTCCTTCCACCCTGTCTGCTCCTGCCATCAGAGCTAGTTCTGTAGCAGCGACACCAGTACCTCTATCGTTGTGCGGGTGCAGACTAATAATAGCAGCCTCCCTGTGGCGCATTTTACGAATAAAATACTCAATTTGGTCGGCATAGGTATTAGGAGTAGACATTTCTACCGTAGAAGGAAGATTCAAAATAATAGGATTATCCTTAGTAACACCCAAGGTTTCCATTACTGCCTCACATATCTCCACGGCATAATCCATCTCCGTCCCGGTAAAACTCTCCGGGGAATATTCATAACGAATATTCATGCCGCTCTTAGCAATTTCTTCTTCTGTAAGGGTACGAATTAGCTTGGCGCCATCTACAGCAATCTTAGTAATACCTTCCATTTCCTCACGGAAGACAATCTTGCGTTGCAAAGTAGATGTAGAATTATAAAAATGTACAATTACATTCTTAGCCCCTTTGACAGCATCAAAGGTACGTTTAATTAATTCTGGCCTTGATTGTACCAGTACTTGGATAGTAACATCGTCAGGAATATAATTCTTATCAATCAACGTCCTGATAATCTCGTACTCTGTTTCTGAAGCAGAGGGAAATCCCACCTCTATTTCCTTAAAGCCAATATCTACCAAAGTTTTAAACAACAATAATTTTTCTTCTAGTTGCATCGGTGTAACAAGGGCTTGATTACCATCACGCAAATCCACGCTACACCAAGCTGGAGCATGGGTTATTTTTTGGTCCGGCCAAGTTCTGTCTTGCAGTTTGACTCCTTGAAAGGGAATGTACTTCTTAATTGGTGCTTTCATTTGAACTCCTCCTAAAAAGGGCAATAAAAAACGCCCCTATTAATATGCTAGGGGCGAAGAATGTATC
Organism: Acidaminococcaceae bacterium; assembly: GCA_028693975.1. Lineage (GTDB taxonomy): Bacteria > Bacillota > Negativicutes > Acidaminococcales > Acidaminococcaceae > JAQUUF01. The sequence goes on along the minus strand of JAQUUF010000130.1, from coordinate 2,341 downwards.
ATTCTACGCGGTACCACCCTAATTCGGCTTGCGCCCTCTCAGCCTCCAACAAGGCCTTAACTGCTAACGGTGTCTTCCGTCTTGCCCTACATATCAGGCAAGCAACTCAGGGATGAGCTATACATATATGAACAACTGCCGTCTTGCACCAACCGCCGGCTCTCTAGAAGCTTGTTCTTATATCTTATTCCCTTCATCGTCTTTAGGTGAAACAATTTACAATTGTTAAGAGAAATAATACCAACTAAACATCTTTTTGTCAACTTTTATTTCTATTTTTCTAGTAATAAGTTATAATGAAGAGAACCACTTCTGCGCTAATACAAATAAAGAAGGTGCCTACTCTTGAAACTAATGCTACTACTCACACTTTGTTGCTTGTGGCTCAATACAGCTCAGGCAGAAAAAATAAATCTTGTCTGGCAGCACGGCCAGGACGCTTCGGTAGATATGTCTGTTTTGCCACCAGTTACCGGTGTCAATGTCGTATCGCCCTGCTGGTACGATATAGACAACCAATACGGCCATCTTCGCAATAAATCTGTCCCAAACTATGTTGCTGCTGCCCAAGCCAAAGGCTACAAAGTCTGGCCCCTTATAACTAGCAGCTTCAATCCCGAAATGTTTCACCAAGTGCTCTTGGACCACCATGCTCGTCGTTATGTTATTGAACAGTTAATAGAGCAAAGCAAGAAGCATCAGTTTGATGGCATTAATTTGGACTTTGAAAATATTCGTGATGAAGACAAAGATAATCTGACTTATTTTGTCAAGGAGATTAGCAAAGCTTGTCGCAAACACGGTCTCACTTTGTCGATGGATGTTACCGTGCCTAGCGGTGAGCCTTATTGGTCCAATTGCTTTGACCGCAAAGCCTTGTCTGAGCAAGTAGATTACCTTATGCTGATGACCTACGACCAATATACACCCTCTATGCATCGCAGCGGCCCTACGGCTGCCTTAGACTGGGTAGAAGCCAAATTGCAGAGAACCTTAAAGGAAGTACCTGCCACCAAATTGGTCCTTGGTTTACCGTTATATATGCGGCTTTGGACTCAAGACAGCGTCACAGGCAAAACAACCGGCAAGACGCTCTCTATGCCGCAAGCCCAGCAACTGATAGCTGCACAAAAGCTTGCCCCTACATATCTAAAAAAAGAAGCTTTGAATTTCTACTGCTACAGAGAAGGTACTATTCTTAAGTCCTTTTGGCTAGAGGACCAAGCTTCTATTGCCGCCAAAGTAAATTTAGTCAATCAATACAACCTAGCCGGCGTCGCCTCTTGGCGCAAAGGTTTTGAAACCAGTGATATTTGGCCTGTTATCGCTGCCGCAATGGAGTAACAAAAAAATCCTGCTACCATAAATTATGAGGTAGCAGGATTTTTATATTACTTTTAGTTTAAGGCTTAATGGAAGTCTTCAAAACTTGTTTGCCATCTTTCATTTCGATAACTACAGCACTCTTATCTGCGTCGTGAGTAGCGTTGATAGTGGTATCACCACTGACAGCCTTATAATTCTTAGTCTCTGCCAAAGCAGCAACAATCTTATCAGCGTCTGTGCTATTAGCACGTTTGATGGCGTCAGCCAAAACATAAACCGCATCATAACCGAGAACTGCCAAAGCTTCAGGCTTTTGACCAAACTTCTTGGTATAGTTAGCAATAAAAGCTTTGCCGGCAGGAGAAGGATCATCAACAGAGTAATGGTTAGTAAAATAAGTATTGTTAAGAGCCCCAGCACTAGCAATCTCAGTCAACTTAGGAGAATCCCAACCATCAGCACCGATAATCGGACAAGTCAAGCCCATTTCTCTAGCTTGTTTTACAATCTTGCCAACTTCTTCATAGTAACCTGGGACATAGAGCAAATCAGGATTTTGAGCTTTGATTTTGGTTAAAGTTGCCTTAAAATCAGCATCTTTTTGCAAATAAGCTTCGGTAGAAACAATTTTACCGCCAGCCTTAGTAAAACCATTAGTAAAGAAATCAGCCAAGCCTTTGGAATAATCGCTGCTGTTATCAACTAGGATAGCCGCATTCTTGCAATGCAAATCTTTGGTAGCAAAATTAGCTGCCACAGTACCTTGGAACGGGTCAATGAAGCAAACTCTAAAGATATATTTCTTAACATTTTTAGTTTTTTCGTCAACAGTAACCTTGGGATTAGTAGCCCCGGCAATCAAATATGGTTTCTTGGCAGATTCTGCGACACTGGCAGCAGCAATAGCATTGGAACTAGAAAAAGTTCCTGTTACCGCTACAACTCTATCTTGAGTCAAAAGCTTTGTCATGGCGTTAGCTGCTTCAGCAGGCTCTGATTTATTATCTGCCGCTAC
>JAQUUF010000129.1 GCA_028693975.1 Acidaminococcaceae bacterium | reverse complement strand
CCTTCGGGTCGAGGCAACCCCTTTTTTATGGTATAATTATTCTATCGTAACGGAGGTGACTTATATGCAATTAGATCCACAAGAATGGAAGGCTTATGTTGATTTTGTCTCAGGGGGTGAATGGCCCATTCCTCGAGGTTTTATTAGTAATTATGATAATTGGCTCTGTCGTAGTATGGTAGGGCGCGCCCTGTATTTTAGGGAGAAGCCGGAAGAGGCTATGGCGGTTCTTAGCACAGTCTTGGCAGTGGAGCCGTCTATGGAGAAGCCGGAAGCTAATTCCATGAGTGAAGTAGAACACAAGATTCTCTGCCTGAGAGATTTGGCTAAGATTATTTGGGGCTTCACCCATAATAATGAGGCTGCTATTAAGTATTGGGATGAGGCAGTTGAGTGGTGCCGCAAATGGCCCTATAATTTTCATAGTATTGCTCGCGGAGAAATAAGCTACGGAAGAGTAGGTCAACTGTGGGAGGCGCAGGAGCAAGAGCTGGCCGACAAGTATTTGCACGAGATGGCCAAATCTGACCATTTTGAGATGCAGCAATATAATGTAAATAGTAATAGGTATTATGCGTACAAATTCATGGCAGAGCGCGAACATGCTGCCGGTAATATCCAAAAAGCAGCGATTATGTACGAAGAGGCATTTAAGTATTATCCTATGTCAGTGGAGGCTAGACGCAATGAAGCTGACGCCAAAGCGCAGAAGGACCCGGAGAGTAAATATAATAAATGCGTAGAGATGAGTAAGAGACAATATCTGCTTTGGGAAGAAATAGAAGGGCTGAGGGCTCCTAGAAGAGGCTAATGATGACAAAGATTTTTTATTTTAGCGGTACGGGCAATTGTTATAACGTAGCGAATAGATTGAGCAAGAAATTGCATGGCAGTATAGAATGTCTTGCTGATTATGTAGCGGCGCCTTATGTGGTGGAAGATGAGTGTATTGGCATTGTAACGCCAGTCTATAGCATGGATTTGCCGGCGATTACCGAAGAATTTTTGCAGCGGCTAGCATTGCGCAAGCCTAAGTATATTTTTGTGGTAGCTACTATGGGTATGATGGCAGGGCGTACTCTGGCTCATGCACGTAAGATTCTTGCTGCTCGCAAATATGCATTAACAGCAGGATTTGCGGTGACTCTGCCGGACAATAGTATTGTTTTTCCTTCAACCGAAGGCTTGAAGAAGAAATATTTGGGTGAAGAAGCTGTTAAGGTTGACGCTATAGCTGAAAATGTCAAAAATTGTTTTAGTAATATTTCGACCTTAAATGATAGTGGCATTTGGCGCATATTCAATGCTGTAGGCATGTGGACCTTGGTAACTTTACTTGATGCCAAGAACAAGAAGGTGGATGCTGGCAAATGTACTGGTTGCGGTACCTGTGCAAAAATATGTCCGGCACATAGCATTCATATGCAAAATGGCAAGCCACATTTTGATGCCACTTGTTTTACTTGTTTTGGCTGTGCCCATTGGTGTCCCCAAGGGGCTATTAGTTTGGGGCGCTTGCATCCCGGAGCTAAGACCAGATATGTGCATCCTCATATTAAGGTGCAAGAATTTGCGGGACAAACTGTTCTTAAAGACTGGGGAGATAAATAATTTACTATTTATGTCCGCTTGTGCTGGAGTAATAATAAATAAAAATAGATAAATAATTTAAAATCTTGACGAACTTTGGTGGTTTGTGTTAGATTATTAGAAGCCTACATGCTATGGCGTCATGCATGTAGGCTTTGAATTAAAAATAAGAGGAGGGGTATTTACATGGAAGAAAAGAAACCTTTTGTCAAGGTGCCAGCATCTGGCTATATTGTCTTAGTAGTGGCTATTGTCATTTTCTCTGGACTGCTTGCTAAGGTGCATGGATGGAACATGTTGGATTTTAATACGCTAAATGGTGCTTTTGGTACAATGAAGACTGCTAAGGCCAACTTTATTGGTGCCGGTGGCGTGGGGGCTAGGGCAGGATTTTTATTTGCGCTTAGCTTAGTACCGGGCGTTATGCTAGCGTTGGGACTGATGGAGATTGTAGAGCATTATGGCGGTCTGAAGGCGGCTCAGAAGCTTTTGACTCCTATTCTGCGTCCGTTGATGGGTATTCCCGGCATTTGTGTAGTTGCTTTGGTATCTAGTCTGCAAAGTACCGATGCCGGTGCTGGTATGACTAAGAACTTGCGCGCGAATAAGGACATTACCTTGCATGAACTGTTGATTTTTGCGGCTTTCCAATTTACTGCCGGTGGTGTTATCGGTAACTATCTAGCTTCCGGTAGTGCTTTGTTTGGTGTAATGACCGTGCCTATTGTCGTTCCTTTGGTAGTGATGATGGTAATGAAATTATTTGGCTCCACAGTGATGCGTTTGTATTGCTGGAAGTTTGTAAAGGAGGAAAAATAACATGACTGAACCAAATACAGCTGCTATTGCGGCAGAGAAAAAAGATTCTATTATGGATGTTTTCGTCCGTGGCGCGCTCAAAGGCTGGGATATTGGTATTAAGAATATCGTGCCTAATGTTATTATGGCTTTTGTTTGTATTCAGATGTTGACAGTAACGGGTGCTATGGCGTGGTTGGGCAAAGTCTTTGCTCCTATTATGGCGCTGTGGGGCTTGCCGGGCGAAGCAATTATGGTTCTTATGGGTGCTTTGATGTCCATGGGTGGTGCTGTCGGTGTAGCTATGAGCTTAGTTGCTGATGGCAAACTAGATGGTAATGCTGTGGCTATTGTTATGCCGGCCATTTATTTAATGGGTTCCAAAATTCAATATCTGGGCCGTTTCTTGGGAACAGCTGGTGTCCCTACTAAGTATTGGGGTTTTATGTTGGGTCTGTCCATCGTCAATGCTGGTATTGCTATGTTTATTATGAAAATTATTGTGCATTGATTGTTAATCCAAGGCACGGCCTCTGCCGTGCCTTTTTTTGCTATTGTTGGTATAAATTTGGTATGATATAAAGGAACAGGAAGGAGTAAGACAAATGGAAAATACAATGGATGTTGTAAAGCTCTATGATTATTTACACACGATTCCTGAATTAGGCTTTGAAGAAGTTAAAACCGCTGAGTTCTTGGCGCAGGAATTAGAAAAATTAGGTTATAAGGTGACGAGAAACATTGGCAAGACAGGTGTTATCGGTGAAATTATAGGCACAGAGCCAGGACCGACGGTATTGGCGCGAGCAGATATGGATGCCTTGCCTTTTGTGGATGCCCAAGGGCAGCATTATGCTAATCACTCCTGTGGTCACGATGCTCATTGCTCAATGCTGTTAGTCGCAGCTGCTAATGTAGTAGGGAAAATCAAAAAGGGTAAGCTACGAGTACTGTTTCAACCGGGCGAAGAGACTTTGCGTGGTGCTTTGGCGGTTATCCGAGACGGTATCATTGATGATGTTGATATTGCTTTGGGTATGCATGTACGTCCTATCCAAGATATTCCCGATGGTACTATGAGCCCAGCAGTGTGCCATGCATCTTCTACTTTTGTTACTATTGACGTGGAGGGTAAGGGGTGCCACGGTGCAAGGCCGCATCTAGGTGTCAATGCTGTCGAGGCAGCCGTACTTATTGCCAATGCTCTAATGGCTTTGAAGTTAAATCCTGCTTTGGCTTGGTCTTGCAAAGTAACGGGCATTAAGGGTGGTTATGTTGCACCTAACATCATTCCTGATAAGGCACAAATGATAATTGATGCTAGAGCTCAGACTAATGAACTGATGGATGAATTAATGACTAAGCTGACGAGGGCTGCTCAAGGTGCGGCGGCTGCTTTGGGTGCTACAGCTAAGGTTACCACTCCCGGAGGGATTATTCCTGCTGCTGAATATAATCAAGAGCTAACAGACGAAGTGGCAGAATGCATCAAAGAGGTAGTGGGTGCGGATAAGTGCATGCCAATTATCATTAATCCCGGTGGTGAAGATTTCCATTATTTTGTCCGCAAATTTCCTAAGATTAAAGCAGCTTATTTTGGCGTCGGTGCTGGTGTTACACCGGGCTTACACGCTCAGGATATGCATTTGAATAAAAATTCTTTGCATAATGGTGCAGAGGTTATGACCAAGATGATTCTAAAAATTATGGGCTGAGAGGCGCAGTATGGAAAAGTTAATTTTACAAAATATCGAAAATAATCAAGCGGATATGTGGCGGTTTATTGAAGAAATTGTTAATGTTGACTCAGGTTATGATTGCCTCGAAGGAATAGACCAGGTGGCACATATAGTTGGTGACACTTTAGAAAAAATCGGTTTCACAGTGGAGTATTTGACTAAACAAGGGCCTACGCAAGTATTGGCTAGACGCCCACGACCGGGCAAACCAAAAGTAATGATAATGGGCCATACCGATACTGTCTTTGGCAAAGGCACTGTAGCCCAACGTCCTTTTAAAATTGTTGCCGGTAAGGCCTACGGTCCTGGTGTCATGGATATGAAGAGTGGGATAGGGATAGGAGTATATACGATTAAATCTCTGCTAGAGGCA
>JAQUUF010000128.1 GCA_028693975.1 Acidaminococcaceae bacterium | reverse complement strand
GCCCTGCCAAATGTCGTAAAATTGGCAAGTAATAATTTTCATCTAGGTTATACGTTCTATCAACAAACTTAACTAAGTCAATACCTGCGGCAGCCATAGCATCCAATTCCTTCATCACTAAATGCGTAGAGCGTTTCCTTACTCTATGGGAAATACCCGACAAACAATAACTGCAATGAAAAGGACAGCCTCGTGAACTCTCATAATAAACCATTTTGTGTTCCGCTACTAATAGTGGCAAATCATCATAGGGAAAAGGCAAATCATCTAGATTTTCTACATACGCCGGTGTTGATAAAATAAGCTTGCCCTTATAGCGATAAGAAACATGAGGTGGAATATTGACATTCTGTTGCGTTAGTGCTTGCAATAATTGAGCAAACACTTCCTCGCCCTCTCCTTGGATGATATACTGAGCTGCCGGACAACTACGCAAAGCTAGCTCGGGCGTAAAGGATACTTCTGGCCCGCCTAAACAAATTATCGCCTCTGGTAATACTTGCCTGACCAACGCCACAAGCTTCATTACATAGGTTCTATTCCAGATATGTACATCAAAACCTATAACCTGAGCACCACTTGCTGTAATAGAACTAAGGACAGCTAATATAGGGGTTTGGATAGTCTCCTCCAAACAATCAATCTGCTGTCCCTGTTGTCGACAATAAGCACAAATAGACCGTATGCCCAAAGCCGTATGTATGTATTTACTGTTAATTGCAATTAATAATGCTTTCATAATGTATTATTATAGCATAATTAAGCTCTTCTTTACACTAATCCTAGCCATTTCCAATATGTTGCCCCCAAAATCATAATTAAAGCAAAACCTATTAGGGTCAGGGGAATGCCTGTGCGTACAAAATCATGCACGTCAAAAGTATCAGTTCCATAAGCAATCATATTCTGCGGAGCATTAACCGGCAAAATAAAGCCAAAGCTTACAACATATTGTAATATCATAGTCATACCGACTATATTAACTCCAGGTGTCTTAAGCTGTTGTAATACCGAGATAATGATGGGTATAATAGCCGATGCTAAGCCAGTAGCACTGGCAAAACCCATATGCACTATGATTAAAAAGAGAGCCATAACCGCAAGAACCACTAAGGTAGTAGCATTTTCTAAGCCGAACCCAACTACTATTTGATTAGCCATCCAAGTGGCCGCTTTGGTAGATAATAAAGCTCCTCCTAATGAAATACCGACACCAAAGAGCAGTACTGTGCCCCAATTAATTTTATGCACAGTTTCTTGCCAGTTCATTACTCCTATCTTAGGCAACATTAAGAGTGTAACTGCTACCATTGTAGTAGTAGATGTATCAATGGGGTGCAACTTTTTCTCTGTAGTCCAAAAACAGAGTAGTAGAACTGAAATAACTAATAGTTTGATTTCATCTACAGAAATCTTTCCCATACCTTCCAACAACTTTTGCACTGTACCCTGTCCACCCGGTATCTCATCTATCTCCGGTGGCATCAAATAAAGCATTAGTTTATAAAGGCAAATAGACATTAACAAAGCAAAAGGAGCAGCCGCGATAAACCAATCTAACCATGATAAGTCTACCCCCAACTGGCTTTTGATAAAGTTAACTGCCACCATATTCTGGGCCGCAGCAGTTTTTATTCCTACGTTCCAAACACTATCTACCTGGGCAACCGTAATCATCAGCATACCAGCAAATTTGCTTTTTAACGGTACATCAAATGCCTTTATCATTCCCATAACAATAGGAACTAAACATGCGACACGTGCTGTAGTACTAGGAACAAAAAAGCTAAGAATAAAACCACAGAAAATAACACCAATTAAAACACGATTGGCCTTAGCACCTAGCTTAGACAAAATAGTTAAAGCAATGCGTTTATCAAGTCCGGTTTTAGTCATTGCTGCTGCCAAAAACATAGCAGCTGCTACCAGTATAAAAGCTGTTGACGAAAAACCGCTGAGTCCAAGTTTCATGCCTGCGGCAGTACCAAAAAGCTTAGTCGTCCCTGGTTGCGGTGCGAATCCAATCAGCAAAGCCATGAGCGCAATAATTACCCCAGCACTTACGGGATAAGAAATTGCAGTGGTTGCCCAGACAATAACCGAGAATATCATAATCCCAATCATTCTTTGCCCTGCCACCGATAATCCTTCTGGCGTTGGTAGCATTACTACAACTGCCAAAATAAGCAGTGCTAAATAAAACCCATACTTTTTCATGATACTTTCTTTTTGCTCTTCCATTCCTTTCCCCTCCTTAAAAAAGCAAAAAACTCCAATATGCCGCCGTCTTTGGCATATTGGAGTTTGCTCCTAATATAGGTAAATTATACAACCAATTTTTTACAAATACAATAAAAATTAACGCCAAGCCAAAGAACAGGCTAGAGCCAATTCTTTTGGTAATTCTTCCGTTAAACTTTTAATATTCACTCTTTCGGTCTTACAATGCAAATCCTTTCCCCACGGTCCCAAAAGCATAAAAGGTATTTGTAATCTTGCTACGGCTGCTACGTCAAAATTATAAAGCTCACCCCACAAAGGTGTATTTTTCTCATAATACTTGTCAAGTGGTGGAGTTGTAAGTCCGCAATAACTACAGTCTGATATGCCAAGGAAATACTGCTCATACTTAACTTTCTTCTGCTGCGCTAATTCTTGGCAAATAGCAGCAAAAGAAGGCTTATTCATAGCATTACTATTAGCTGGAGGATAATAAGGAGGAGCAAAACCAAGCACTACAACTTCTTTCATACCGACAAAATCAAGTAACTCTTCTATATATTTGATTGTTAACTCTGGATAACTGCCCCAGCCCTCGCTAATAAATTTCTTTTGCTCTTGCATTTTAGTTGCTCGCCAAGCTTGATACCCTGGTATAGCTGTTGCTAACTGAACTAATTCACTATAATCAATTACTTGGATAGGGCACTCTAGCTTACGTTGTACCCTAAAATCTTGGATAGTATCTACTAAAAGGTTTTTAAAGCTTCTCATAATCTCTTGTGGAGTTTTACTAAATGCTTGTAGCGTACAATAGCCACTTGCCCTCTGCGGTACAGATACATCGTAATTGGACTTTTTATCTCTAGCCTGAAGCCAGATTGGTGGTATCGTGCGCTCGCCACGATATTCTTCCGTTAAGCTGTCCATGCCTTCAGTAGCAGCAATAAAGCTAGCTAATACCCCTAAGGGGTTGATACCCTCTTTATAGTTTTCAGCATGCACTGAACAACCTTGGACTACAGTCACTAGCAAAACCTTACCAACGCTACCCACGGGTACAATTTGTGTTGCCTCGCTGCGTCTATTAGGTTCGCTATTAATAGCTAAGCGGTAATCTAAATCCCAATCTTTTTTTGCTTCGTTCAAGAACCAGACACCGCGCCGCATACCGGCCGAAAAAGACTCTTCATCTGGAACTGAAATAAATAACAAGGTCCCCTTGTTCGGGTTGTTAGCATAATCTTCTAGATAAGCTAATTGTGCAGCTAATCCGCCCTTCATATCGCAAGAGCCGCGCCCAGCCAGCCACTCACCTGACTCCAGTTCTTTTCTAATCTCCGAGTTTAATTCTGTTTGTAACAGCGCAGCTTTTATTGCTTCAATATCAAAAGCTTTATCTGACACTGAGCCATACGGCTCCACCCCAACAACATCATGATGGTTAAGCAAAACTACTGTCTTGTTGCTGTGCCCTTTAACTAAAGCATACACGATACGACGTCCATAAGGGTCCTGAGGAATGGCAATTTGTCCAAAATGAGTACCATGCTTCACAAAGTAAGGAATCTGCTCCAAAACCCCATAGAGGTAATCCTCTACCTGTCGCTCATTAACAGAGGCGCTAACGCTTTTGATTGCTACTAGTTCTTGTACTAATTGTAATATTCTCTCCCTCATGCTTCTAATTCTCCCAAATGCAGAATTGTCATAGCAACCAATTGCATGCGTTCCACCAGCGAGTTCTCCTCAAAATACTCCGAATCAGTATGAGCTCCACCACCTTGAGGACCAATAGCACAGAGAGTAGTGGTACCTTCCAAAGCTGGCCAGCTAGCATCAGAACAACCACCTGAATACTCGGACAAAAGCTCCTGCTGTCCTAGAGCTGCAGCTTCTTTTTGCATAAGTTTATAAAGAGCCAATACTTGTGGCGTTGTTTCAAAAGGCATAAACGTAATAGAGTTATCTTCTACGCGGCATTTGGCACCTGCCACATGCACCCTATCTGTTATCTCTTGAATCATCTTCTGCATCGTCTCAGCATCAGCTACGGCTTTAATTCTTACATCGCCCCAACATTCTGCCAAGTCCGGTACTGTATTAGCTTGCTGACTTGTTTTGACAGTGTAAATAGTCACACTTTTACCATTAGCAAAGTCATTTAGTGCATTCAGTTCAACAATTTTGTGAGACAATTCAGCAATAGCATTAATGCCAGCTTCTGGATTACGTCCAGCATGGGCAGCCTTACCCTCTACAATAATATGTGGCCTCATAGCACCCTTG
>JAQUUF010000127.1 GCA_028693975.1 Acidaminococcaceae bacterium | reverse complement strand
TGAGAGAGGCACCGGTGGTCTCGGTATTCTTCTCACCAAAAAAGTAATGAGTGAAGTTACCTACCAGCGTACTGCCACTAGCAATATGCTTACTCTCAAAAAGTTTTGGCCTTAAAAATTAATAAAACAAAAGCAAGGGGGACTGTTGTCCCCCTTGCTTTTGTTTTCTGCACGCTTTTTAGTTCTTATAGACCGAAAGCTCTACATAGTTGGTGTTGAAGTGGAAAAATTCGCCTTGGTCAATTTTGTAGCTAGGTGCACTCTCTGTACCAGCAGCTACTACCGGCGTCTCACTCCAGCCATATACACCTGCATAGGCAGCTGGACTATCGTTGGGTCCTAGACCTGATTTGTCAAACCTACGGTCGCTGTCTTTATAAATGATAATGCTAACGATAACATCATTCTTGAACAATACAGCGAATTTGTGACTATCGTATTGCCAACAGTCCTGATTGCGCTCTGTAGTCTTAGTGGTAGGCTCTTTGTAGAGCTGAACCAGTGCTTCTTTACTCATGCCCAAATAAATGCCACCCATGGATTCGTTGTATTCAGGAGTAAGGGAACGACGCAGCAAGGTTTTGTTATCTACAACTAAATATTGATGTGACTTGTTGCCAAAAAGCTCCAAGTGCATACTACGTGTACCGGCATTATCGCTCAGCTGGAAGGTACCAACTCTAGGATAACCATAGGTACAATCAGTAGCATCAGTAACAGTAGCCCCGCCAATAGTTGCACCGTCAATAGCAAGAGTTAATTCTCCGGTAGAGTTATACCACTCACCTACAGCAGGCTCTAGCCAGAACTTCACGGTATCTTCATCCACAGCGGCCAAGCAACTACCCATCAAGGAAGCCATCAATGCCAAACATAAAGTGAATCTAATAAAATACTTCTTCAAAATATACATCTCCTCATATAATACTTATCGTGAACTTTAATTATACGCCTTTTTCCGCACAAAAACAAATTTGCTTCCTTAACATTATAACTTGCCGCGGCGCCTTTACCAAGTCAGCGGACTAAGCATCAGACTCCCCATCACTAGGCCTATTATTACTTGTATCGTCCTAGCAGATACACTCTCTGTGCTCACCCCACAGAGGCGCAGGAGCAACTTCCAATGCCTACTAAAATAGATGAGCACCGCCAAAAAGCAGAGTAAAATCAAAGAATAGCGCGTGAAATCCGTAAAAACTGCATAGCCACAAGCCACAATAAAAAGCAGTTCATTGCCCGGCCTTGCCGATAAGGTCAACAAAAAGCAACAGGCAATCAAGAGATACATCAGAATATTTTCTGTCCAAAACTCCATGGGCATTGGCCTAACCTCCTTAAGACGCAAAATGTTCTCACACCAAAACAGCAAGTCATACTAGGTTATCCTAGTATAACTTGCCGTAGTTGTAATTATTTCTAGGAAAACCAAGAAATATATTTTTTAAAGTGGTAAATGAGTCGAAATATCTTCTCCTGCTCTAAACAAAGCCGTACGCAACTCCTCTAGTGCTACGCCTTTGTCTCCCTGCTCCCAAGCCTGTCTGCTCTCTTCATCAGTATAGGCCGGAATAAAGTTATGTAAAAGCTCTCTCTTCTGCTCTACATCAATAATTCGTAGTAGCAGTTTAGCGTATTTCGGTTTATCCAAATAAGTAAGATGCAACCTAGAGTCCTCTTGATAGAGTCCTAGCTCTAGATAGACGAAGTACTTGGCTCCTGCTGGAGCCACCAACTCGGCCATATCATAAGCGTCATATTTGAGCAAGCTCTTGTTAACGAATAAATTAGCATAGGGTGCACTATCCACCCTTGTGTATAGTCCAGCGAATTTCTTATACAAAAACTCATTGGCTATATCATTAATGCTTTCATCAAAGGCCGTTCTGGCATTATTATTGAAATAATACAGCACCGAACTTTTTGCCCGCGCATCTCCCTGTGCATTACAGGTAGGTACTAAAAACAAACCACTGATAAGCAAAACGCATACTAGTAAATATTTGATTTTATTCATCATTTACTCCTCTGTTGCAGCGGTCTAGTAGTAGGCAAGCGACTACCAAGCACTGCATTAACCTGTTCATTAATTTTTTTCAAGGCCTTCATTGCAACACTTTTGTTGCCAATGCTGCCAAAGGGAGTGCTGTCAGATGCCTTTTCGTCAAACCTACCATTATATAAATATTTGTTATTAACCAAATCAATTACTCTGAAGGGCACTACTGCCGTTACATCTATACCATAAGTGAAAAAGGTTACTTTTTCTTTTCTGGTAAAGGGATTGATCTCCAGCATGACGGCATAATCAATATCTTCTCCTTCAAAAACTTCTACCACATCGGCCCTTTCTGCCGTAGTAAGGTCAACGATACCCATCTTTTTTAATTTTTCCAGATAAGGAGTGCCTTCAACGTAGACGTATTTCTGCGGGTTGATAGCTTGTACGAGATTGCTCAGCACTTTCTGGTCTATTTCGTTATCATAAGTAGTCTTGGCGTTATTAATATACATAACAGCTACTCTGGGCTTATCTGCTTGCCCTGCCGCACTTGTAACCCCCGGCAACGTAAACAACATTAGTCCTAGTAAAAGCAAAACAGAAAACAACTTCTTCATCTTAAACATCCCCTTTTATCTTTATGTTTGGAGCTTAGTCTTCCTCTAAGCAAATGCCTTTTTTACCTACTATTTAATTATAATACTTAAAAAGTAGGGAGGCAACCAAGAATACTTAAATATCCCTACCGCATCTGGGACAAAAACCGTCCTTTATTTCTCTTTTCTTTATTTCTCTGATGTGGTATCATATTCATGACTATAAACAGAATTGAAACTTAACTGCTTAGTAAGAAGCAATCAACTTTTAGGAGGACAACAGTATGAATATTCACGAATACCAAGCAAAGCAACTTATGAAATGGTATAACATTGATGTTCCCAATGGCCAGCCTGCTTTTAACCCTGAAGAAGCGGCTCGCATCGCCAAAGGCTTAGAAACTCCGCTTGCCGTGGTCAAAGCTCAAATCCACGCTGGTGGACGTGGCAAGGCCGGTGGTGTCAAACTGGCTCACACCATCGATGAGGTCAAGTTCTATGCTTCACAACTACTGGGCAAAACCTTAGTAACCCACCAAACGGGTCCTGAAGGCAAGGTAGTTAACCGCCTGCTTATTGAAGAAGGTATCAACATCGCCAAGGAGTATTATCTGGGTATGGTTATTGACCGCGATACTGCCAAGATAGTCATGATGGGCAGCTCCGAGGGCGGTATGGAGATTGAAAAAGTCGCAGCTGAAATGCCTGACCGCATTGCCTACGAATACGTAGACCCTTGTCTAGGTCTTATGCCTTTCCAAGCCAAACGTCTAGCGTATAGAATGAAATTCCCTGACAATGTAATTAACAAAGTTGCCAATTTGATGATTAATTTATACACTCTATTCATCGAAAAAGATTGCTCTTTGGTCGAAATCAATCCTTTGGTGCTTACCACCGACAAACGAGTCATCGCTGCTGATGCCAAGTTGAATTTTGATGACAGTGCTCTCTATCGTCATCCCGAGATTGAAGCACTACGCGATGAGTCGGAAGAAGACCCCAAAGAAAGAGATGCTGCTAAGGCATCCCTCTCCTATGTCAATCTTGGTGGCGACGTAGCTTGCATGGTGAACGGTGCCGGCCTAGCTATGGCGACGGTTGATATTATTAAAACCTATGGTGGCAGTCCTGCTAACTTCTTAGATGTAGGTGGTGATTCTACTGTAGAGAAGATTGCCGAAGCTTTCCGTATTATGCAATCTGATGACCAAGTGCATAGCGTTTTTGTTAATATTTTTGGTGGCATCAATAAATGTGATGTTATCGCCAGCGGTATTGTTGCCGCTGCTGAAAAAGTTGGACTCAAAGTTCCTGTGGTAGCACGTCTAGACGGTACTAACGTCAAAGAAGGCCGCCGCATTCTAGAAGAAGCCAAACTTCCAATGGTTCATATGGCACCTAAGATGGAAGAAGGCGCCAAACTGGCTGTTGAATTGGCTGCTGAAGTAAAAGCCAAAAAAGTAGCAGCCGAAGGGAAGGAGGCGTAATCATGTCAGTATTTGTAGATAAAAGCACGAAAGTTATAGTACAAGGTATTACCGGTCATCAAGCTACTTTTCATACGAAAATAGCTGTGGATTATGGTACTAATATTGTGGCTGGTGTTACTCCCGGTCACGGTGGCGAGGAAGTCATGGGTATTCCTGTATTCAATACAGTTGCTGAAGCTGTAGCCGCTACAGGTGCCAATGCCTCTGTCATTTATGTCCCTGCTCGCTTTGCCGCAGATTCCATCTGTGAAGCTATTGACAGCGACTTAGATTTTGTATGTTGTATAACTGAGCACATTCCTGATCTTGATATGGTTAAGGTACGTGATTACCTAAGAGGTAAGAAAACAAGATTACTTGGACCTAACTGCCCCGGCATCCTTACTGTGGATGGTTGCCGCCTAGGCCTATTGCCCACTTATAT
>JAQUUF010000126.1:743-4549 GCA_028693975.1 Acidaminococcaceae bacterium | reverse complement strand
CGTAATGCAAATTCGGTTCACCACGATAAAGTTGAAATCCCCGGTTCCAAGATCAAAGCTGCAATTGCTGAGATTTTGAAAAAAGAAGGATTTATAAAAGATTATGAAGTCGTAGCGGATAATAAATAAAATGTTATTCGTGTAAGCCTGAAATACGGCGCTAACAAGGAAAAAGTTATTTCTGGAGTTAAGCGTATTTCAAAACCAGGTTTGAGAGTATACTCTCAAAAAGACCAATTACCTAAAGTCTTAGGAGGCTTAGGAATTGCAGTTATTTCTACTTCCAAAGGTATGATGACTGATAAAGATGCCCGCAAAGCTGGTCTTGGCGGTGAAGTAGTAGCATACGTTTGGTAAGATCTTCGAAAAGACAGGAGGTGTTCGTAAGTGTCAAGAATTGGTAAGATGCCTATCACTGTTCCCGCTGGTGTAACAGTAACGATAGAAGATAATTTTGTGACTGTAAAAGGTCCTAAAGGCGAATTAAGTCGCCAAATACATAAAGACATGGGCTTGGAGCTAAAAGACGGCGTTATAACCGTTACTCGCCCCAGCGATGACAAACCTCATCGTGGCTTACATGGCTTATCCAGAACTTTGATTCACAATATGGTAGTTGGCGTAACTGACGGATTCTCCAAGAATTTGGAAATTCAAGGCGTTGGCTATCGTGCAGCTAAACAAGGTAATAACATCAACTTTACCTTAGGTTTCTCTCATCCTGTTGTGATGGAGCCACCGGCTGGAATCGTGTTCGACGTGCCGGCACCAAATAAAATCGTTGTTTCCGGTATTAGCAAAGAGCAAGTTGGAGCAATTGCTGCAGAGATTCGTACGCTTCGTCCGCCTGAGCCTTATAAAGGCAAAGGAATTAGATACGAAGGCGAACATGTAGCTCGCAAGGTCGGCAAAGCAGGTGCTAAGACCTCTAAGTAATATCACCTAAGGAAGGAGTGACACTCTTGCTTATTAAGATTGATAAGAACGCCAAACGTCAAAAACGTCATGGCCGTTCTCGCAGACATATAGTAGGAACAGCAGAAAGACCGCGTCTGAACGTATATCGTAGCTTGAGCAATATTTATGCTCAAATTATCAACGACGTTACCGGTGAAACTCTGGTTGCTGCTAGCTCTATTGAAAAGGGTTTGAAAGATAATTATGGTGGCAATGCAGAAGCAGCTAAGGCTGTAGGTACGGCGATTGCCCAAAAAGCATTAGAAAAAGGCATTAAAGAAGTAATCTTTGATCGTGGCGGCTATTTATACCATGGACGCGTTGCAGCTCTTGCTGACGCGGCACGTGAAGCCGGCCTTCAATTCTAATAGAAGGAGGAAGAATCATAGTGGCTAATTTCGAAAAACAAGATGATGGTTTGCAAGAAAAAGTTGTATTTATTAACCGCGTTGCTAAAGTCGTTAAAGGCGGACGTCGTTTCTCCTTCTCTGCATTAGTAGTGGTTGGTGATGGCAATGGTCAAGTAGGTATGGGTTTGGGCAAAGCTGCCGAAGTTCCCGAAGCTATTCGCAAGGGCGTTGAAGACGCTAAGAAGAGCATGGTAACTGTTCCCTTGAAGGGCACATCCATTCCTCATGAAATCATTGGCGTCTATGGCGCAGGCAGAGTTTTGTTGAAACCGGCTGCCAAAGGTACCGGCGTTATTGCTGGTGGCCCTGTACGTGCAGTATTGGAGCTGGCTGGCATTAAAGACATCTTGACTAAATCTCAAGGATCTGCAAACCCTAATAATGTTGTTCGTGCAACTCTTCAAGGCTTATCTTCTTTGAAGAATGCTAAAGATGTTGCAGCTTTGCGCGGTAAAACCGTAGAAGAATTGTTAGGCTAAGGAGGAAGCATGATGGCTCAAGTTAAAATCACGCTAATTCGCAGCTTAATCGGTTATCCGCAAGATCAAAGAATGACCGTTAAGGCTTTGGGATTAGGTAAAATTCGCACAAGTGTTGTAAAAAATGACACACCTACTATTCGTGGAATGATTCACAAGGTTGAACATTTACTAAAAGTAGAAAAAGTAGAAGCTTAAACTAGGAGGTACTGCAGATGAATTTGCATGAATTGTCTCCTGCTCCTGGTTCCAAGAAAAAATCCGTCCGTGTTGGACGTGGTCTTGGTTCCGGATTAGGAAAAACATCTGGCAAAGGCCAAAAAGGACAAAAGTCCCGTTCCGGCGGGGTAAAGCGTCCTGGTTTTGAAGGTGGTCAAAAGCCTTTATACCTGCGTTTGCCAAAACGTGGTTTTTATAATAAGTTCGGCGCAGAGTACGCTGAAGTTAATGTTGGTAATTTGAATTGCTTTGATGACGGTGCAGTTGTTGACCCTGTTGCTCTTATCGAATGTGGCTTAGTTAAGAATATTCGCGATGGCGTACGTATTCTTGGCAACGGCGAGTTGACTAAGAAGTTAACTGTCCAAGCTATGGGCTTTTCCAAGAGCGCTGAAGAGAAAATTATTGCAGCCGGCGGAAAAGTTGAGGTGATTTAATTGCTAGCAGCCCTTAATAATATTTTTAAAATTACGGAACTCAGGCAGAAGGTAATTTTTACATTAGCCATGTTTATCGTATTTAGGGCTGGCACGCATATCCCTGTACCAGGGGTTAATGCCGCAATGATTGAGCAATTATTTACCAGTGGTAATCTTTTCGGACTATTGGATATGTTCTCCGGTGGTGCGTTGAGTAAATTCTCAATCTTTGCAATGAGCATTACGCCGTATATTAATGCTTCCATCATTCTACAACTATTGACCGTAGTTATTCCTACATTGGAGCGTTGGTCAAAAGAAGGAGAAGAGGGACGTAAAAAGATAACGAAAGTTACGCGTTATAGTACTGTGGTTCTTGGCTTTATCCAAGCAATTGGCATGGCCTTCGGACTAAGAGCAGCCATTAATAATCCGAGTGTATTCTCGTATTTGATGATTGCAATTACTTTAACGGCAGGTACGGTTTTCCTGATGTGGATAGGCGAGCAAATTACCGCTAAGGGTATTGGTAATGGTATTTCTTTGATTATCTTTGCTGGTATCGTATCGCGCCTACCTGATGGATTAAAGGTAATGTATCAATACCTGCAAGCCGGAACTATCAATCTCTTCAATGTTGCTATCTTTGCTATTCTTGCGCTTTTGATGATTGCGTTTGTTGTTGCTATCAATCAAGCTCACCGCAAGGTGCCAGTACAATATGCTAAGAGAGTGGTAGGACGCAAGATGTATGGTGGTCATACCAGCTATATTCCTTTGAAGGTTAATCAAGCCGGTGTTATTCCTATCATCTTTGCTTCATCCGTTTTGATGTTCCCTGTAACTATTGGCCAATTTGTGAAAGTACCGTGGGTACAAACAGTAGCAGGCTGGTTCCAATGGGGCACACCTTTACAAACAAGTATCTACATTATTCTGATTTTGTTCTTTACTTATTTTTATACGGCAGTAAGTTTGAACATTCCGGATATGTCAGATAATATCAAAAAGTATGGCGGATTTATTCCGGGTCTGCGTCCGGGTAAGCCAACTACCGATTATTTGGATAAGATCATGACCAGAATTACTCTGGCCGGTGCAATTTTCCTAGCTTTCATAGCAATCATGCCTAACATTATCGTGTGGGTGACCAAGATAGACGGTGTTTATTTTGGCGGTACTGCTCTTTTGATCGTTGTGGGTGTTGCACTAGATACGATGAAACAGATAGAGTCTTTGGTTCTTATGAGACACTATCAGGGTTTCATGAAATAGGAGAGTGACGTTATGTACATTCTTTTAATGGGACCTCCCGGTGCAGG
>JAQUUF010000126.1:0-733 GCA_028693975.1 Acidaminococcaceae bacterium | reverse complement strand
GCTAGTAGCTGAATTCCAAATTCCTCATATTTCTACGGGAGATATGTTCCGTGCGGCTGTGAAAAATGGTACGGAATTAGGAAAAGAATCCAAAAAATATATGGACGCAGGCGGGTTGGTGCCTGATGTTGTCACTATCGGCATCGTCAGAGAAGGATTATCCAAACCTGAATGCGCTAAGGGGTTCATCTTAGATGGATTCCCCAGAACAGAAGAGCAAGCAATTGCTTTGGACGGTATCTTGCAAGACCTGAACATTAACTTGACAGGTGTTATTGATATCACTGTTCCGGACGAAAAATTAGTGAGCCGGGTAACCGGGCGTCGTATTTGCAGAGCGTGTGGGGCAACCTATCATATCACCTACAACCCCAGTAAGGTTGAAGGTATCTGCGATAAATGCGGTGGGACATTGTACCAACGTGATGATGATAAAGAGGAAACAGTTAAGAATCGTTTAGCAGTTTATCATTCTCAAACAGCTCCTTTAATCAATTATTACAAGAAGCAAGGAGCTTACACAGAAATAGATGGTACTGAACAAATCGATACAGTTTACGCTGCTGTTGTCAAAGCGTTAAAAGGTTAAGGAGGAAGCTAGATGTCTAAACAAGATGTTATTGAAGTAGAAGGCACTATCCTTGAATCTTTGCCTAATGCAATGTTTAAAGTAAAATTGGAAAATGAACATGAAATTCTAGCACACATTTCTGGTAAGATACGGATGAACTTC
>JAQUUF010000125.1 GCA_028693975.1 Acidaminococcaceae bacterium | reverse complement strand
GGCTTTATGGCAACCATAAATTTATTACAGGTTAACGCATTTGTCTTTGCTTATTTATTCGCTTGTTTTTGCTTATATTCTAACTTCCAATCTTCAAAAACCATATAAACCAAAGGAACAACTACCAATGTCAATATAGTAGAGCTAAACATACCACCCACCAACACAACACCCATGGACTGACGCAATTCGGCACCGGCACCCCAGCCTAAAGCTATTGGAAGCATACCGAGGATTGTAGACAATGTTGTCATTAGTATAGGACGCAATCTTAAACTACACGCCTCCAGTACAGCTGTACGAATATCGGCACCACGCTCTCTGGCTTGGTTGGTATAGTCAACCAACAAAATAGCATTCTTAGTAACAAGACCTAGAAGCATAGTGAAACCAATCAAAGACATCATATTGACGGTCAAACCTGTCATTAATAGCCCAATGATAGCACCAACCAAAGCAAGTGGTAAAGAAACCATGATAACAATAGGTTGACTAAAGCTTTCAAATTCAGCCGCCAAAACCATGTAAATAATAATTATAGCCAATAATAGCGCCTTGGCTATTTCACCGAAGGAGCGGCTCATCATATCAGACTCACCGATGAATTTGGCATGATAACCCTGCTGAAAATTCATTGTCGGCAGGACATCATCACGAATTTTATTAGTGAGCTCACCTGGGGAAATACCCTGCACATTGGCGTATACTGCTATCTGTCTTTCTCTGTCTTCACGGTCTATTTGAGTAGGACCTGACTCTAAGGTAACAGAGGCCACATCCGCCAAACGCACAAATTTGCCGGTACTATTGGAAATCTGGAGGTTTTTGACATCTTCCAAACTTCTTTGTTGAGACGGCATAAGCTCTACCCTAATATCATAATCATTATCAGAAAAAGTAAAGGTATTAGTGGTTTTTTTGCCTTGAAAAGCCATCTGCACCACGTCACCAACATTAGAAGGATTCAAACCTAAGCGGCTTGCTTTATCCTGATTGACACGGACAATTACCTCTGGCTCTGATTCAAAAATGGATAAGTCTACATCGGTAGCGCCCGGAATAGCTTTTATTTTGGTTGCTAGTTCTTGGGCATATTCTTCAATTAGCTTAAAATCGCTACCACGTACGCCCAGCTGCACTGGTCTCTTGTCACCACGACCAGCTCCTTGACCAGATGTAACGGCAATTTTTAAATCGGTGGTATTCGCAAATTTCTTCCGCAAATCATCCATGATGGACACCATACTCATGGTACGTTCTGAGCTATCCACCAGTTTAACATCAATCGTTGCCTGATTAGTAGGTGTTCTGGTACCGCCCAATCTCATTCCCACCATTTCCACACCTGGGACAGCCATAATTTCCTGTTCTATGGGGTCCAAATAACCACGCATTTGCTCCACCGTAGTGCCAGATGGCGCCTTCAAAGAAATACTGAATTGACCAGAATCATAAGTAGGCTGGAACTCTACACCCAAAAATGGTGTGAGCGCAAAATTAAGCACAAAAGTTGCTAGCGCTATCAGTATTATTTTCTTGGGATGATTAATAGCCGTAAGCATAATATCATCATAAAACTTACGGAAGCTCTGAAAACCATTTTCGAATTTATCCACAGCAATTTGCAAATACTTATTGCGAGGATTCTTTTTGCCACCCACCTCCAGTGGTCGCTCCAACCAATAAGCTGATAACATAGGCGTCAAAGAATAGGCAGAAATAGTAGAAAACGCTAGTGCAAAAGCTACAGTTAAGCCAAATTGGGCAAAGAACTGGCCAACAATCTCTCCCATGGTACCAATAGGCACAAACACTGCCATGAGTGACATAGACGTGGCCAAAATAGCCAACGATAATTCTTTGGTCGCATCTAGAGCTGCAACCTTGGAAGCCTTGCCCATTTCCATGTGGCGGAAAATATTCTCTATCAAAACAATAGCATCATCAATAAGCATACCAACCGCCAAGCTAATGCCCATCAAGGACATATTATTGAGCGTAAAACCCAAAGTCTTCATCATAGCGAAGGTAGCAATAACAGATGTCGGGATAGCCATACCACCGATAATCGTGGCGCGGAAGTTTTGCAAGAAGAAATACGTAATAAGCAAAGCCAAAAAGCCGCCAAAAATAATTGCAGACCATACATCGGCAATATTATCACGAATATAGGTGGAAGTATCACGAATAGTATCAATTTTGATATCTGCCGGCAATTGGTCCTTTTGTAGCTCAGCTAGTGTTGCCTTGACGCCGTCAATAACTGCAACTGTATTAGTCCCTGACTGCTTGCGTACAGAGACAGTAACCGAAGGCACCATATTGGCTCTAGCATAGGATATTTCTTCTTCCCAGTCGTCTTTGACCTCTGCTACATCCGAGAGCTTGACAACTCTGCCGTTAGAATTAGAAACAACAATATTTTTTATTTCATCAATGCCCTTAAGTTTACCAATGGTTCTAACTACCAGTTTCACACCATGTTCTTCGACATTACCACCTGGCGTATTCTCATTAGCACTATTAACAGCATTATAAACCGTCTGAAACGGCAAATTATACGCTTGTAACTTCTCCGCATCCAGATAAATCTTAAACTCACGATTGCCTGCACCGTAATAGGTTACCTCAGAAACACCTTCTACCTGTTGCAGGCGATTCTTAACCACATCTTCTATGAGACGCACAATTTCTCCACGGCTTCTAGACTCTGAAGCCATGGTAAACAAAATAACAGATTGTGCTGACAAGTCAACCTTCTGCACAATAGGTTCATCTATATCGTCAGGTAGTCTACCGCGCACGGAGGCAACTTTTTCTCTGACTTCGCTGGACTTTTCTTTGGCATCGGTACCAACTGCAAACTCCAAAACTGTTTGGGAATAACCTTCCCTCATAGTTGAAGATAAGGTCTTGATGCCAGAAACCTGACTAACTCTATTCTCAATAGGTTTGGTTATCAGTGTTTCCATTTCTTCCGGTGCCGCACCTGTGTAAGTCACAGTTACACTTACCAAAGGCAAATCTATCTCCGGATTCAAATCTACGCCCAAAGAAGGATAGGCTCTAATACCAAAAACTACTAGAACCAGAATGAACATCGTAGTAAAAACTGGTCTATTGATGAATTCTTTAATCATTATTTTTGAGCTCCGCTATCGTTCTTTGTGACCACACTGCCTTCACGAATTCTATTCTGACCACTTAAAACTATTTCATCTTCCGCAGTTAAGCCATCCAATATTTCTACAATACCATTACCAATATAACCGGTAACCAAAACCTTGCGACTAATCTTATTATTCTTATCCACAACATAAACTGTACGTTGGTCTTCGCGCATGACGATGGCAGTCTCTGGAATAGTCAAAACATGTTGTCTTTCTTTGCCCTCCACCACCACGTTCGCGAAAAGCCCTCCACGCAGTTCTTTATTACTATTAAGTACTGTTACTTCTGCCGCAAAAGTACGTGCTGGTAAATCCGCCACTTGAGCTAATTTGGTAATAGTACCGAGTACTTTTTTATTATCCATGGCAGGAATTACTATGTCCGCCTGCGCCCCCAGAGAAACCAAGCTTATCTGACCTTCTGGTACATTTAGCTTAACTTGTAGGGCAGTAGTGTCCGCTATATTAAACAAAGCAGTACCTACCGGGGCATAGTAGCCTTCGTGGAAATATCTCTTAACAATAGTACCTTGCTGTGGTGCTACTACTTCTGTACCTTGCACCCTCGAGAGCGCATTAGCGTAGGTTCCTTCAGCAGCTACCAGTTTACCAGCGGCCATATCGCGACTAAATTGTGCATTATCCAAATCCGCTTTGGAAATAGCTCCACTTGTATATAATTTTTTACAACGCACTAGCACTGTTTCTGCATTATCAAGATTAGCTCTGGCATCAAACACACTACCTTGAGCACTATTGGCCGTAGCCGCCAATTCGCCAGCATCCAATACCGCCAAGATTTGCCCCTGCCCTACTTGGTCGCCTACATCTACATACACTCGCTCTAATCTTGCCGAAATCTTAGCAGCCACGTCGGCTTGCCAGATAGGGTCTAGATGACCTGAGAGCTTAAGCTGCGGTTTAATGTTGTGATAAGTAGCAAAGCCAGTAGCCACGGCTACGGTTCTACCCTTGCCCGCCTGCTGAGCTTTTGCTCTAGCACCCATGATATTACTAACAATACGCCAAGAAATAATAGCTGTAATTACAACTACAAAAACTAACAAAATTTTAACCCTTTTATCATGCCAATTCATAATATTATCTCCTCGTCCCCAAACTTCCATGAATATAATAATATCAAAAAAAAATTAAGAAGTACATAGCCTTCTAAAATAAAAAAAGGCACCCATTACTGGGTGCCACTGTTCTATTAGTTGTTTCTTTCGTCTTGCAAAACTGCTTTGCGAGAAAGGTTAAGACGACCTTTTTGGTCAATTTCTGTCAACTTAACAGCAATTTCATCACCAATATGGACAACATCTTCTACCTTGGCTACACGCTCTACTGCTAATTGAGAAATATGTACCAAGCCTTCACGACCGGGCATAAACTCTA
>JAQUUF010000124.1:2388-4577 GCA_028693975.1 Acidaminococcaceae bacterium | reverse complement strand
GATGCCTACGTTGTTGCAAGAGATGAGCGGCAGCGCACAGTTCCTGCTCTGAGTGGAGAAAAGACGATAGCGCTTGCGGTTCTTGTGCAAGGTAAAGGGGGAGCAGGAGATATTGCAGAGAATTTCTGCTCCGTTGTCGCGCAGAATTTGCGGTACATTATAATGGTAGTTCTCTGTCCAGCCGTCTTCGCAGAGCATTACTCCCAGCTTAAGCTGAGTGCCGCGAATCATAACCTTAATTGGCTGCAGCAGGTCAGGAATAGAATAGGTAGGTGCCAGCTCCGCTTGTAGCTTGAAGAGACTGTGGAAATAACGGCTGTCGTCGAATTCTCTATAGTCAGGCAGGGCATTTTTAATTACGAAGGGGTAGGGCAGTGCGCCGTTGCTTAGCAACTTGCCGTTTTGGGCTATCAAAGCCACATTATATTTGCGGCAGCGGCCGTCCTCGTTTACTTTCTGTTTGTCGATAGCCACATTACCAAAGATAACGCAGATACCTTCTGTGGCAGCTACTAAGTCTTGACCATATGCAATGCAGTCTTCGACAAAAGCACGTTGCTCCCACAAATCACCCAGCAAATAGCCGGGCAAGGTCATCTCCGGCAATAACAGAATATCTACTTGCTCAGACTTGGCGCGGGCTATAGCTTCCAGTGCAGTTTGTACATTGATATCCGGCCGTCCGGCTACTATATTTATTTGGGCACAGGCAATTTTGATTTCCATAGTAAGCTCCTTGCGTAGGATGATTGTAATTATGGTATAATATTATATTATAGCATATTGGAGTGTAAATAAATGAAACATAATAAAAAGACCAATGCAGCGCGCATCTTAGACGAGGCGCAGATTAGCTATGAAATAATGGAATACCAAGTGGATGAAGAGCACTTAGACGCTATTCATGTAGCGGCAGAGGTTGGGATGCCGGCCGAGCAGGTTTTTAAAACCTTATGTGTGCGAGGAGATAAGACCGGCGTTATATTTGCCGTTATTCCCGGTAATGGTGAGCTTAATCTTAAAGCTCTGGCTAGAGCTAGTGGGAATAAAAGAACAGAGCTGGTACATCTCAAAGAGGTGCTGCCCTTAACAGGTTATATACGGGGCGGCTGTTCTCCCTTGGGAGCGAAGAAGCGCTATCCGGTCTTTCTGGAGGAGAGTGCCTCTCAGTGGGAGAGGATTGCTATTAGTGCCGGGCAGAGAGGGATGCAAATCTTACTGAGTCCGCAGAACCTTCTCCAGGCTACAGCAGGACAATTGTTTTGCAATACATAGACATTTGTGCTAGAATTACAGTACTTTAAATTAGAAAAGAAAGTGGGAACAATTATGTTGTATACAAGTACTAGGGGTAAGACTGATATGGTTTGCAGTGCTCATGCCATTGTGCAGGGATTGGCAGACGACGGAGGGCTGTTCATGCCACAGAACTTCACCCCTCTTACCATGACGGAGATTTGTGCTATCAGAGAGCAGTCCTATACCGAAAGGGCGGTTACTATTCTCAGTCATTTCTTGACAGATTTTACGGATGAGGAACTGCGTGAGTGTGTAGAGAGTGCTTATACCAAAGAAAAATTCGGGGAATTTCCCGTGCCCTTGCATCCAATCACTGACAAATTGGCCGTCTTGGAGCTGTGGCATGGACCGACATCGGCTTTTAAAGACATGGCGTTGCAACTATTGCCGCTGCTCATGACCAAATCGTTGAAGAAGACCGGGGAGAGACAGAAGGTTGTAATCTTGGTAGCGACTTCCGGCGATACCGGCAAAGCGGCTTTGGCAGGATTTGCCGATGTGCCGGATACAGAGATTATTGTTTTTTATCCTGATGGTGGTGTTAGTCCTATTCAGCGCAAACAAATGGTAACGCAGGCCGGCGCCAATGTACATGTGGTAGCAGTCCAAGGCAACTTTGACGATGCTCAATCTAGTGTCAAAGCCATTTTGTCTAATCCAGAGCTTAATGCTTTAGTAGCAGATAACGGCTATACCTTCTCATCGGCTAATTCGATTAACTGGGGACGCTTAGTGCCGCAGATAGTTTATTATTTCAGTGCCTATGCTGATGCTGTTAAGTCTGGTAAGGTAGCGGTAAGTGCGCCAGTGAATTTCGTCGTGCCTACGGGCAATTTTGGCGATATTTTGGCAGGCTTTTTTGCCAAGATGATGGGACTGCCGGTGAAGAA
>JAQUUF010000124.1:0-2378 GCA_028693975.1 Acidaminococcaceae bacterium | reverse complement strand
TTGTTAATACTGGTGTTTATAATAGGGAAAGGCCCTTTCATAAAACCAGCTCGCCTTCCATGGATATTCTGGTATCCAGTAATTTGGAGCGTTTGCTCTATCTGGAGACAGACAAGAATACTGCCAAAGTGGCAGGCTGGATGCAAGAATTGCAGGAGCAGGGCAGCTATACCGTGGACCGCTCGGTACAAAATAGCATCTTAAAAGATTTCTTTGCCACCTGGGTGGATGAGATAGAGACCAAAGAAACTATTTACACTGTCTACAAGAATCACAAATATCTTTTGGACCCGCATACGGCGGTAGCTTGGAAGGCCTTGGAGAAATATTGGTTGCTGACCTCCGACGATACCTATAGTATTGTGCTCTCGACAGCTAGTCCCTTCAAGTTCAATGATTGCGTGCTAGGAGCAATTAATCCTGCTGTGGCGGCAGAGAACCAAGAAGCTTTTGCTAGTTTGCATGCTTTGGCTGACACTACAGGCAATCCGCTGCCACCTAATTTGGCAGCACTAGAGCATATGCCTGAGCTGCACAACTTATCCATTCCTAAGGAGGAAATGGAAGCAACGATTAAGAGTATTTTGGGCGTCAAATAGTCAGACGTAAGTCTGAAGGAGAGATGAAAATGAAGATGAAGAAGAGGGCAGTATTGCTGGCAATTAGCGTTTGCGTATGTCTGAGTCAACAGAGTTTCGCACAGAGCTATGTTAGTGAAGAAGGTGGTTTTAGTCTCAATATACCGGCCAAATATACGGTAGTTGGTACTAAGAATATGGTGGCTGTCAGTGATTCGACCAGTGGTGTGCATTCTATGCAGGCTGAGCGTCAGCTGCACAAAGGCCAGCTTCTGACCACCAAGAGCTTTCGCAATGAACTAGATAAAATGAAACTAGCTATTGCGGCAGGCAAGGATTTGGTACGAGAGCCTGAATATGAGTATCTCTGGGGTAAGAATGATGATTTGACCCGCCAATTTATAGGCAAGGGTGCTATTGGGCCGGTAGGGACATATACCTACCGTCTGGGTAAGCTAGGCGGTGAGCCGGCGTTAATAATTGATAACACCGCTAAGCTGAATTACAAAATGACTATGCCGACTGCTTATACAGAGCAACAACAGAAGCAGATAAAAGAAGTTTATCCGGCCATTGTTTTTAGTGCAGACGGCAAGGAAGCTTCTTTGACGATGAAGACGGTGATTACTTCTTATATAATGTCCAAAAATGATATTATGTATACTGCCAGTAATGGCTATGTGGATCAAAAAGATTTAGTACTTCAAGCGGATACCAAGAGCAAGACAGGGCAAGATAGCATCTTGGCTGGCTTACAGCAAGAGCCGTTTGATATGGCATCTTACAAAAAGATTTCCAAGACCTTTCTCAAAGATATTAAGTTCTTTCCGCCAGAGCTTAATAATAATCCTCTCAAAATTCATTCTAAGCTGATGAATAAAGACTACAGCATACCCCATGATTGGCTGTATTGTTATAGTCAAAACAAATTTGAAGGCAATGATATCAATTTCTTTGGAGCAATACCCTATAGTTCGGTGGAGAGCTTTGCCAAGGAAGGCTTACTTAAGAACGATAACGGTATTACGATGGATACTGTCCAAGGGGATTGGAATATTACTTCCAATCTAAGCAAGTTTAATATCAAAAATTTCTTGCAACTCTATCAGGAAGGTCTCGTGTCTGTATCGGACAAAATGAAGCCTGATGCTTCAGGTGGGCTTTTTGACGAGGTTTTGAAGAATCCGCAAGTATCTGAATTAACCTTCAGACAAATGATGTCAAAAGTCATTCTCCCGCCTCAAATTAAGCAGTATATTAACCCGAGTAATTTGCAATATGATATTAAACTTAATCCTACTAATGGTTTGGTTACTGTGGCAGGGGATTTGGCCTTGCATTTTCCTCAGAACTTGTCTCAAGCACTGGAGAATACCAAGGAGAATGTGTCCCAAGAGTTGATTCCGTTTGATGCGGCTTTCCAGAGTAAGGTGTATTTTGATAAGGATAATCTTTTTAATGCGTTGGTGTATTTTAAAAAGCAGGGAATTGGTGACAACCAAGAGGTACAGACTACCTTCGATAACTTCACGGGGTTTCGTAGAGTAGGGCCTAGACAGGCTGCTATCAAGTCTTGATAAGGCAATATACAACTTAACAGACAACGTAAAAGAGCACTCACAAGGAGTGCTCTTTTACTTCGTATCCAAATAGGAGGCAAATCTTACATGGATAAGTTCGCATCCAAAGGCTGCAACTTTAGATGTGTTTTTTTATTTGGTAACAGGGCCAACCATTGCTAGCATAGTTCCTGCTGCTACTGCTGTGCCGATAACGCCTGCGACGGTCGGGCCCATAGCC
>JAQUUF010000123.1 GCA_028693975.1 Acidaminococcaceae bacterium | reverse complement strand
TTCGAGTATATAGTTTAGAAGTTGTGTTTCCCTCGGCGTAATAAGGGAATTAACCTGCAAATAATGCACCAATTCTTCTGCATTGAGGGTTTGTGGTTGCCTTTGATTAGTTGTTGGCATCTGCTCTAGCCGTACAATCCTAATAAAGCCACCGGTCCCCCTACGTGATTCCACCAAAAATCCCCTATCCGGAGTAAATCTAATGCTTAAGGTATAACTAATCTGAGAAGGCGCACAATCCAACTTCTCCGCCAATTCATTGCGTTGCACCAACACATATTGATTACCTTCTGTTAATAATTCTCCTACTATAAAATTCTCTATAACATCTGCTAAATTACGCATAGTACCGCCTCCAAGTCTTTCATCTACTATTATATTTGACTTTTCGACTTTTGACAATACCTAACCGTCTTTTTTTCTTTATCTAACAAGATATAACCTTGATGGAATGCTTCTATAGTCCGTCTGTGCCCCACGCTGATAACTGTTGTTTGAGGTAACTGTGTCGTTACTAGTTGGTACATAATCTTTTCCGTTGCTTCATCTAGCGCCGACGTAGCTTCATCCAAGAACAACCACTGTGGAGAATAGATAAGTGCTCTCACAAAAGCTAAACGCTGTTGTTCACCCACGGACAAAACATGGGACCAATCAGCCTCGACATACAAATCTTGGGCCAGATAACCAATACAACAAGTATTCATCAACGCTAGCAGCTCTTCATCGGTACATTTGGCATGACCCGGATAAAGAAGAGCTTCCTTCAGGGTTCCCAAGGGTAGGTACGGTTTTTGAGGAATAAACATGCAACTATCTTGCGCCGGCGCTGTAATTGTACCCTTCACGTAGGGCCAAATACCTGCTATCACACGCATCATAGTGCTCTTACCGCTACCGCTGACGCCTTTAATCAAGAGGTGCGACTGCGGTTCTAGCCGCAAGTTAATATGCTCCAGCAAGTTTGTCCCGTTAGGCAAATTAATAGTTACATCTTCAAAAACTACCTCGTTCTGCGTAGTAACATTGCGTTTAAGTTCACTCTGAGGATTTTCATTTTTTACCAGTAACATATGGGCGCCAAAGCCCGTTAACCTGTCTACTACCGCTTGCCATTCGGCAATACTGGCATAAGTATCTACAAAGTAAGACAGCGAATCCTGTACCCGCCCAAAAGCAGTAGCTATTTGCATTAATCCGCCCAGCGTAATCTGCTTACTCAAGTAGCGCGGAATGGTCACCACGAAAGGGAAAATAATAGCAATCTGAGAATAGCAAGAATTAATCCACACTAACTGTTTTTGCTTATTAACTATTTTCCAAAAATTATCTAAAAGCAGAGAAAATCTTTTTTTGAACACTCCACCTTCTTGCGTCTCTCCAGAATAGAAAGCGACACTCTCGGCGTTTTCACGCATGCGCATCATACTAAAACGAAAATCTGCTTCATAACGCTGCTGCACGTAGTTAAGGTCTACTAACTTGCGACCCACAATATGCGTCAGCCAAGTACCTATAATAGAATACAAAAGTGCCACCCAAACCAAATACCCTTCAATGTGCATAGCTACGCCACCCACTGTGAACTGCAAAGGGCCGGATAAATTCCAGAGAATAAATACAAAGGAAACCAAAGTGCAAAAAGCTTTTAAAATGCCAATAGTAAACTTAATTGTCATTTCTACAAACATTCTGACATCTTCACTAATACGCTGGTCAGGGTTATCTGTGCCCACGCCAAACATTTGCAAACGGTAATAAGTCTTGTGATTCAACCACTCATCAATGTATCTATTAGTCAGCCAACGTCGCCAATTAACCACTAGAACTTGCTGTAAATAATAAGAATAAACCGCCATGATGATATAGGCAAAAGCCAAATAAGTAAAGCGATATAACTGGTTAAATATTTCTTCTTTTTGATAGTTTTGCAAAGCAGTGTAGAAGGCGTTATTCCATTGATTGAGCAAAACTAACATATAAACAATGCCCAGAGTTAAAGCTACGATAGCAAAAAGCAGTGCAAAAGCTTTCTTTTTTTCTTCGCTTTGCCAATAACTTTTGGTTAAGAGCCAAACATTTTTTAGAAATTTCCTGCCCACTTGCGCTTTATTCATGCTTACACCTCAAACTTCCATGATTAATATTTCTATTATACACTAAAAAAAGGCCAGCCTCACGGCTGGCCTTAAAAATTTACATTTAATTTGCAGAAGTAGTGTCATCTTCTTTATCTTTGCGATTAAACACTTTGTGAACTACTACGAACATAACCGGTATCAAGAAAATACCTACTGCCGTAGCAAAGGTCATACCGCCAACAACGGCGTTACCCATAGACACACGAGAACCAGCACCGGCACCCGTCGCAATTGCCAAGGGTAAACAGCCTAGGATGAAGGCAAAAGACGTCATCAAGATAGGACGTAAGCGAAGCTTAGATGCTGCAATAGTTGCTTCTACAACAGGCATACCATAACGCTCAATATTGATAACAGCATACTCAACTATCAAAATAGCATTCTTAGCAGCCAAGCCTATCAGCATAATCAACGCAACCTGCATGTACACGTCGTTTTGCTGTCCACGCAAATATTGAGAACCAAAGCAACCCAAAATAGCCGGTGGAATGGATAAGAGTATTGCCAAAGGAATACTCCAACTCTCGTACAACGCTGCTAAACACAAGAATACAAAGATTAACGAAATCGCATAAATTCCCATAGCCCCGGAGCCTGCCTCTTTCTCATCCCTGCTCTGGTCAACCCACTCGTAAGTGTAAGTATTGGGCAGCACTTCCTTAGCTACTTCTTCCAATGCGCTCATAGCCTGTCCAGAAGAATAACCAGCTTTAGGAGACCCGGCAATCTTAAAAGCGCTAGCTCCATTAAAGCGGGTCACGGAAGGAACCGTTAAATCAGGATTAGTAGTCACCAGAGTATTCAGTGGAACCATATCTCCTGCACTACTCTTAACATAGAAGAAGCTCATATTCTTCACGTCATCACGAAAAGCTTTATCTGCTTGCATTACAACACGCCAAGTACGGCCGAAGTTATTAAAATCATTAATTTCGCTACCGCCTAAGAAAGTCTGCAAGGCTGTGAAGACGCTAGCTACCGGAACATTCAAGCTTTCAGCTTTTTCACGGTCTACGACAAATTTGTAAGCAGGAGTATCGGTATTGAATGTGGTATAGGCAACGCCTATCTCAGGACGTTGGTTAGCCTTAGCTACAAATTGCTGAGCCACGGTATTCATGGTGTTGACGTCATCGCCGCGCAAGTTCATAACATACCTACTTAAGCTACCTGTAGAAGACAAGCCTGGTAAGGCTGGCTCTTCAAAAGCCATGATATTCATTTCCGGCACTTGTGCTGCCATACCATATACTTGCTTAACTAGTTGAGCAGTTGTAGTACCATGTTCTCTCTGCTCAAAATCCTTCAGAACAACAGGTATAATACCAGCACTAGACTTAGGTGCACCGGTCAGAATATCAAAGCCAGAAACTGGCATAACATGCGCAACATCCGGCAGCTTAGCAAGCTTCTCTGAGAATTGTTGCATTTGATAAATACCACGGGCACTGGAAGCCCCTTCTGGCAAGCTAAATGAAATCAAGAACATACCTTGGTCCTCATCCGGCACATAACCGGAAGGAGTAACTTTGGCTACCACGCCAATCAAGATAAGCATAATAACCCAACCAACAATTACTAACTTGGTATGACGGATGCACAAACCAACCTTGCTAACATATTTCTCCAAAGTATTATTGAACCATTTGTTGAAACGGTAAATAACCTTATTGATAAACCCTTGTGGTACTTCTCCACCGTTCATTACGCCCTTACTGGGTTTCAAGAAGATGGCACACAGGGCTGGAGTCAAAGACAGAGCCATAATAGCCGACAGAGCCATTGATACGGAAATAGTCAAAGCAAATTGCTTATACAATTGACCTGTAGAACCGCCGGTAAAGGAAATAGGAATAAACACGGCAGCCAGTACGAAGGCAATAGCCACAACTGGGCCGGATACTTCACTCATAGCTCTGTAGGTAGCTTCCTTGGGTGCCAAACCTGTTTCTTGGATATGATGCTCAACAGCCTCAACTACAACTATGGCATCATCGACGACTAGGCCAATGGCCAATATCATGGCAAATAAGCTCAATGTATTAATAGTAAAGCCCAATAATACGAAAGCGCCAAATGTACCAATCAAAGATACCGGTACCGCTAGCATAGGAATAACCGTAGCTCTCCAAGAGCCCAAGAAAATGTACACAACAATCATAACCAAAATCAAGGCCTCAACAAAAGTATGTCCTACCTTGGTCAGGGATTCTTTAATAAATTGAGTCTTATCGGACGCTATAGTTAACTTAACATCCGGTGGGAAACGAGTCTCTGCATCTGCGAGCACCGTCTTAATCTCAGCTACCGTCTCCAAGGCATTAGCATCAGAGGTCAAATATACCGGGAATACAACAGCATCACCACCATCTAGCTCGGAAAGAGGCGCATCAGCACGCTCGCCTTCACTGATAGTAGCAATATCACGCAAGTGCAAAACACTGCCGTTGGAAGCTTTCACAATAATATTGCCAAATTCT
>JAQUUF010000122.1 GCA_028693975.1 Acidaminococcaceae bacterium | reverse complement strand
CATGCCCACCAGCCTGCTCCAAGCGGAGGGCCAAAATAATATTATTCTCCTCATCAAACCGCGCCTTAAGTTCCACCATGGCCGTTACCTGTTTGCCATTCTAGGCGGCTTTGGCCAGTGCAGCAACTATGGGAGAATTACCGCTCACTCGATAGAGAGTCTGCTTGATAGCCAAGACATCCGGGTCCATTGCGGCATCACTAACCAGCTTAACCACAGGGTCAAAGCTCTCATAAGGATGATGCAGCAAGATATCGCCAGCCTTAATCTGCTCAAAAATATCCTCATAATCTGGCATCTCTGCCGGGCGCTGCGGCACAAAGGGCGGATATTGCCACTTCTCCATACCAGGCAGGGACACGAACTTAAAGAGACAAGTTAAATCTAGCGGCCCTTTGAGCTCATAGACATCTCTCTTGCCCAAATCAAGATTCTCAATGAGAAAATCTTTAATGTTTTTATTTTTGGTCTCAAATATTTCCAGTCTTACTGCTG
Source organism: Acidaminococcaceae bacterium (assembly GCA_028693975.1). Classification (GTDB taxonomy): domain Bacteria; phylum Bacillota; class Negativicutes; order Acidaminococcales; family Acidaminococcaceae; genus JAQUUF01. The sequence goes on along the minus strand of JAQUUF010000122.1, from coordinate 4,139 downwards.
CTCCACGCTTACGTTTGCGCAGCGACTTTTCTATTTCTTGCAGCAAGTCCTCTGTATCTTCTTCGTCCACATCCAGGTCAGAATCTCTGGTAATGCGGAAGGGAACTACATCCAAGATTTCGCAACCCTTAAACAAATCTTGGCAATGACGCATAATTAAGTCTTCTAAAAAAATATACTTAACTTCAGTGCTGTTCTCTACCTTGATAATACGAGGCAGAACTGAAGGCACTTGGACGAAGCCCAAGCTGTGCTCTCCCTGAATATTATTCAGCTCCACCGCTAGATTCAAGGTTTTGTTAGCCAAGAAGGGAAAGGGCCTGGCTGCATCAACTGCCATCGGAGTCAAAACCGGATAGACAAAATCACGATAATACTTCTCCAGCCACTCTCGTCCTCCGGCATCTACATCCTTGACCAAGGAAAAGTTAATACCGTAGTTCTTCAGCTCTTTTAACAAAGAAAAAAAGAAGCGATACTTCAACCGCATCTGGGTATGGCTATAGCGTGAAATGGAATTGAGCTGATCTTCCACGCTCAGTCCGGCACCGTCTTTTTTATTAATACCATTTTCGAACTGATTATACAGTCCCGCAACACGTACCATGAAGAATTCGTCCAAATTAGACGCAGAAATAGCAACGAACTTCAGGCGCTCCATCAGTGGCGTGGTCTTCACACCGCCTTCCTTGAGTACCCTTAGGTTAAATTTAAGCCAGCTCAGTTCTCGGTTAAAATAGTATTGTGCATTATTTAGATCAATTGTCATAGCTATCACCCGTTAACTCTAGTCAAAATTGGTTCTAAGCCAAATACTTCTTCAAAGAAACCTGCTTTATTCGCAAAAGTCCACTCTTCCAAGGTCAAATCTTTGTCACTACTAGCTTGAATGAGCAAGGTTTCACCTTTGATCTCCACCCGGCATTTCTTAATTTTCTGCAAATAACTTCTATCCATGGCATCCGCCAAGCGCAAGATTGCCGCCATCTTAGCTACCGTAGGAATGTCTGCGCGCTCCACTTGCGGTGAATCCTTCTTTTGGGTTTCGAACAAGAGATGGGAATGATAATAAGCAGCTAGTGCTATCAGTTCCTTATCCCGGTTACTAAAGCCCAGAATATCTGTAGATACAATCAATTTGTAAGAATACAGCGAATGGCTGCGCAAACAAATATATTTGCCCACATCGTGGAGAATACAGGCCGCTCTGAGCAGCAGCCTAGTATGGTCGTCTAGTCCGTGAGATTTTTCCAAAGCATCAAAAATTGCCAAAGCAATTTTCTCCACCTGCACCGCATGCTTAGAATCATAGCAGTAGCGCTCACCAATACTGTGCACCAGACTAATGAGCAAGCCTTGCCAACTCTTAATAGACTTGGGTGTGGTGCTCCTGGCAATATACAAAGCCTTCATACCATCGATAAATCTATCCGGAGTAATCACTATTTCTGTTGCAGTAACCAAATTCAATAATTGCTGATACAAAATAATTGTCGGCCACACAAACTCCACCGACGCTTCCTCTATCTTGTAGAGCTTACGTATCTGAGTAAGATTCAAGGTACGGATGCGGTCATAGAACTCTTTGAATTGAGTCACTGTCATAAAGACAAGCTCGTCTTTCTGTGCGTGCTTACCTAGCATATGCAACACTAGCTCCGTCTCTGTACCGGAGAGCACCAAATACTTAACTTCCTCTCGTGCCAAGGCACTCTTGACCGGTCCAATCGTACTGGCAATAAACTCTGTCAGGCTGTCGCCAAAATGACTGCTAGAACGTTGATTGCGTTTGAAATCCTCTTTAATACGAATGACCCCTACATGCAAATTCTGCTGATATTTCAAAACTCCATCACGCATGTAGGTGATACCAAGACCCCCAGAGGAAATATCCACAAAAAGGATACCCTCAGAAGAATTAATATCCTTGGCCTCCTGCAGAGTATGTAGGATGGAAGTAAATTTAGTATAAATTTCTTGGGGCATATCCACTACATTTATTTTCAGTCCAGTCTTGATGTAGACCTGGTCAAGAAAATAAGCTTGGTTTTCGGCCTCACGCACTGCAGTAGTAGCTTGTACGGTATAGTTCTTCACGCCATAGCCGTCCATCAGACGTTTGAAACCTTTTAATATTTCACATATTTCTGTTACCACAGGAAACGGTATTTTTTTATTTTTAAAAGTTTCTTCTCCTAACCGAACCCTTTTATTAGCCTCTTCTATAACTTTGTAATTTGTGAGACTTGTATATTCTACTATTTGTAAACTAAGCATCTCTGAGCCGACATGAATGGCTGCAAAGATTGCTGGTTTTGCCTTGGGCATCAAAATCCCCCCTATATGCTATAAGCCCCTACTATAATATTATACGCATTTATGGCAATAAAAGCTCTATTTTTCCTAACATTAACAGAAATTTAACATTTCTTAGTCATTATTTCCTTCTTTTTACGTTTAATTGTGTTATGATAGTAGCATAAATTTAATCAGTAGGTGATATCATGCAACGAATTGCCATTATAGATGTGGGGTCCAACTCTGCGCGTTTAGTCATTACTCAAATTTATAAATCCGGTGCTTTTAACATGGTGTACAACCAGAAAGAAGCTCTGCGCCTGGCACAAAAAGTCGATGCTAAGGGCTATTTGACCGAAACTGCTTTTGCAGACACCATTGAATGCATCAATAGTTTTGCCACCATGTGCAAGCTCTTTGGCGCTGACAAAATTGTGGCTGTAGCTACAGCTGCCATCCGCAATGCACCTAATGGCAAAGCACTTGTTACCGCCGTTAATAACGCCACTAAGATTAACTTAGATATAATCTCCGGCGAAACAGAAGCCTATATGAGTTATTTGGGAGTAGTCAATACTCTCAGCATCAAGGATTGCTTAATCTTTGACTTAGGTGGCGGCTCCACCGAACTCATTCTAGTACGTGACCGCAGAATAGTGCATTCTATCAGTCTGCCTCTCGGCTGCGTCAATCTCACCACAGCTTTTAATACCCGCAACAAAATGTCGGTAGAAGTATATAACAAATTACACAAAAAGGTTTTGGAATACACGAGCAAAGCGCCTTGGCTCAATGACCTTAAGCTACCTTTAATCGGTGTCGGTGGTACAGCGCGTACAGTAGCCAAGATGGAGCAAAGACGCAGCAAATATTTTTCTTCCAAAATTCATAATTACCAGTTCCCTACCATTAATCTGAAGCGCACCTTCAAGACTTTGCAGCCTACTACTTTTGAAGACCGCAAAAAGATACCAGGTCTGAGTGCCGAGCGTGCTGATATTATTATGGCCGGTATGAGCATCATAAAAATCTTGGCCGACCGCACCAGAAGCAGCCAGTTAATTATCTCCGGCTGCGGCTTGCGCGAAGGCTTATTCATGCAATACTATAGTAATCTCAAGAAACAACCTTTGCTAACGCAAGATATCTTAGAACGCAGTACTGAGAACGTCTTAGCCTTGTATAGTACTGATCCCCAGCATAGCCAGCACATCACTAATCTAGCTCTAGCTATGTTTGATGGTTGGCAAAGCCTGCATAAGCTAGATGCTAGGTGGCGCATTCTGCTCAAGACGGCTGCTCTGCTCCATGATATTGGCATTACCATTAATTACTATAGCCATGCCAGACACAGTGCCTATATGATTGACAATGCTCGCATCTTCGGTCTATCTCACAAAGAGCAAGTAATGGCAGCTATTATTGCTGGCTGGCACAACGGTATTTCCCGCAACTTGATTAAGAGCAAGCAGTACAAAGATATCCTAACTGCTACGGATATGCGTCGTCTCGGTCGCATGGCTCTGCTCTTGGCCCTGGCAGAGAGCTTGGACTACTCTCAGACCAACCAAATCAGCAGTGTCCGTCCCAGTCTCGGCAAAAAAGGCGCCCTGCTCTCTATCACCTCGGAAACAGTACCGAGCATAGAGCTCTATCAACTTAAACAGCAATTCAAATGGTTCAAAAAAGCTTTTAGCAAAAATCTTCAGCTCAAATCATAACCGCCGGTAAAACCGGCGGTTTGCACAGCCCCTAGAAGGGGCTATTACCGGCTACGGCTTAAGCCGTGCCGAATAAAATCCGTCAATTGCACCACTTTTTCAACTAGGCCCTTCCGGGCC
>JAQUUF010000121.1 GCA_028693975.1 Acidaminococcaceae bacterium | reverse complement strand
CTGAAGTAGGCCATTTGAACATTGGTGCTGGGCGCATAGTTTATCAAGACTTGTCGCTTATTACCAAATCTATTGAAGCAGGGGATTTCTTCAAGAATCAAACTCTGCTAGAGGCTATGCATTACGGCAAGAAGAGGGCGCTACATTTATGCGGATTGCTATCTGATGGTGGCGTACATAGTCATGAGCAGCATCTTTTTGCTCTTTTGCAAATGGCCAAAGAGCAGGGGGTAGAGAAAGTCTTTATCCATGCTTTTTTGGATGGACGTGATGTGCAGCCACAGACGGCTCTAGGTTATATTGAGTCCCTGGAGCAAGAAATAAAAAAGATCCAGTTGGGTCTGATTGCTACAGTGAGTGGCCGCTATTATGCTATGGATAGAGATAAACGGTGGGATAGGGTTGACAAAGCATACTTGGCCTTAACAGAGCACCAAGGAGAGTGTTTCGCAAGTGCGGCTGCGGGAGTAGAAGCTTCCTACGCAGCAGGCGTGACGGATGAATTCGTGGTACCTTTTATAGTTGAGCAAGCCGGAGACACTCGTGTTCGTGCCGATGATAGTGTTATTTTCTTTAATTTTAGACCAGATAGGGCCCGAGAGCTGACACGTAGTCTAGTGGATGAGGAGTTTCCTTATTTTGCCAGATGTGCAGAGGCGTATCCGGTGCATTTTGCTTCGATGACTCAATATGATGAAACCATTAAGGTTCCTAGTGCCTATCCTCCCAAGCGTATCGATGATACTTTGGGAGAAGTGGTTGCTAGAGCAGGCTTGCAGCAATTGCGTATTGCTGAAACTGAAAAATATGCACATGTAACCTTTTTCTTTAATGGTGGAGAAGAAGTCCCTAACAAGAACGAAGATAGGGTGCTAATTCCTTCGCCCAAGGTTGCTACCTATGATTTGCAGCCGGAGATGAGCGCTTATTTGGTAACGGATAAGTTGTTACAACTGTTGGATGAAGGCAAATATGATCTTATTATCCTCAATTTGGCCAATCCGGATATGGTGGGTCATACAGGGATTATGAGCGCAGCTGTGCAAGCTATGGAAGCTGTAGATACCTGCGTTGGCAAAATATTTACCAAGATGCAAGAAATAGGTGGCACGTTGTGTATTACGGCAGACCATGGTAATATAGAAGTGATGCAAAATCCAGCTAATGGCTTACCTTCTACGGCGCATACAACTAATAAAGTGCCGTTTATCCTAGTGCAAAATCCTTCTAACAGGACGTTGCATACAGGTAAGTTAGCTGATATAGCTCCTACATTGTTAGAGTTATTAGGAATTACTAAGCCGGTGTTAATGACTGGCACTAGTTTAATTAATAAATAAAGGTGAGGTGTTGGTTATGGCATTAATTGATGCTGTATATGCTAGAGAAATATTGGATTCTCGAGGGAATCCCACTGTTGAGGTTGATGTTATACTAGATGATGGCTCTAGAGGTAGGGCTGCTGTACCCTCCGGTGCTTCTACGGGCACCCACGAAGCTGTCGAGCTGCGTGACGGAGATAAGAAACGTTACGGCGGTAAAGGTGTTACTAAGGCTGTAGACAATGTCAATGATGTTATAGCGGATGCTATTATTGGCTTGGACCCCATTCGCCAAGCAGAAATTGATGAATTGCTCATTCGTTTGGATGGAACTGAAAATAAAGCTAAATTAGGTGCAAATGCTATTTTAGGTGTTTCTATGGCAGTTGCCAAAGCAGCCGCTGAGTCCTTGGATATGCCTTTGTATGAATATTTGGGTGGTATCAATGCCAAGGAATTACCGGTACCAAGCATGAATATTTTAAATGGCGGAGCTCACGCAGACAATAATGTGGACATTCAAGAATTTATGGTAATGCCTCTTGGTGCTGCAAGTTTTAGTGAGGCAGTAAGAATGAATGCTGAGGTTTATCATTGTCTGAAAGAAGTTTTGAAGAAAAAGGGCTTGAGTACTTCTGTGGGAGATGAGGGTGGTTTCGCACCTAATCTTCAATCTAATGAAGAAGCCATTCAAGTAATTCTTGAAGCTATTAAAAAAGCTGGCTACAAGGAAGGCGCTGAAGTGGCTATTGCTCTTGATGTGGCAGCCAGTGAGATTTATAAAGGCGGCAAATATCATTTAGCAGGAGAAGGCAAGGCCTTAACTGCTAACCAAATGATTACCTGGTATGAGAGTTTGTGTGAGAAATATCCCATCGTGTCTATTGAGGATGGTTTAGCTGAAGATGATTGGAAGGGCTGGACGGCTCTTACCAAAGCTTTGGGTTCTAAGATTCAGTTGGTTGGTGATGATTTGTTTGTTACCAATGTAAAACGCTTGAATAAAGGTATTGAGGCCGGCGTAGCCAATTCTATTTTGATTAAGGTCAACCAAATCGGTACCTTAACAGAGACTTTTACTACAATTGAAAGAGCCAAAAGGGCAGGCTATACTTGTGTTATCTCTCATCGTAGCGGTGAGACAGAAGATGCTACTATTGCCGACATTGCAGTAGCAGTTAATGCAGGACAAATTAAGACGGGTGCTCCAGCTCGAACTGAGCGTGTGGCTAAATACAATCAGCTTATGCGCATAGAAGAAGATTTGGGTAGTGCGGCAGAATATAAAGGCAAAGATATATTCTATAACTTGCCTGCTGCTAAATAAAAATATTGCTGATAGCTGGTGCTAGGCGCCAGCTATTTTTGTCTACGAGGAGTACCAATATGATTAATGTAGTCAAAAAAACTGATTGTGTTGGTTGTTGGGCGTGCTATAGTCGTTGTCCCAAGAAGTGTATTACCATGGTAAGCGATGAAGAGGGATTTCTTTACCCTAAGGTGGACGAGAAACAATGTGTCAATTGTCACTTGTGTGAAGAGGTTTGCCCTGTTTTGCATCTGCCACAATTGAGAAAAGTAAGACAAACTATAGCCTGTATTAACCAAGATGCTGTCGTTCGTGCAGCTAGTTCTTCTGGCGGCACTTTTTCATTATTAGCGGATTATGTTTTGGAGCAAGGCGGAACGGTATTTGGTGCTGCTTTTGTCGTTGATTTCACGGTACATCATATCGGTGTAGATACCAAAAAAGATTTGGCGCTTTTACGTGGTTCCAAATATGTGCAGAGCAGAATTGAAGATAGCTTCCGCAAGGCAAAGCAACTTCTGCTGCAAGATAAGTTGGTGTTATTTAGCGGAACTCCTTGCCAAATTGCTGGTTTTAGAAGATTTGTTGGTAAAGATTATGAGAATCTTTATTTGGTTGATGTAGTCTGTCACGGTATTCCCAGTGCTAAAGTATATGCTGAAAAGCTCAAAGAAGCAGAGCAGATTATGGGAGAGTCTATAGAGCACGTGGCTTTCCGTGATAAGTCTACAGGATGGAAGACCTGCAGTTTTGTGGTACAGGGTAAGAATAAAGAGGTAAGAGAGAGTAAGTCGGGCAGCCTATATATGAAGGCCTTCTTACAGAACATGAGCGTACGTCCCAGCTGTAGTGTTTGCCATTATAACAATCAGCATAGTAGTGCTGATGTGACTATTGCTGATTATTGGGGTGTGGAGACAAAGTTTCCGGAGCTTAATGATGAACAAGGTGTGACTGTAGTATTGGTTAATACTTTGAGGGGGGCTCGTTTGTTGAAGGCCGCGACAAACAATAGGGCCAAAGTTCTACCGACTGACTTCGAACATGCCGCAGAGCATAATTTTGCCATGACCAAAGTCAGTCAGCAGCATGCTAATAGAGAGAAGTTTTTTAAGCAATTAGGCACTAAACCTCTTAATAAATTAATAACAGAACTCTTATAATAGCAAAAATTGCCAGAAAAGTGAAAAAAAGGTTAAGTTTTGTACAAAATTCTCACTTTGTAATTGTAACAAAGTTGGGATTGTGGTAAAATATTACGGTGATATTGAAGAGAAGGGGGTAAACAAAGTGTTCGTAACTATACTTATGGTTGTAGATGTTATTGTTGCGCTAGCCCTTATTGCTGTTGTTCTTTTGCAATCTGGCAAGAGTGCAGGCTTATCAGGTGCTTTTGGCGGCGGTGGAGAGTCCATGTTTGGTGGCAGACCTACTGATATGGATGAGATGTTGTCTAGATGTACTATTGTACTAGGTATTTTATTTGGGGTAGTCACCCTATTAATAGCTAAGTTTCAATAAGTTAATATTGGTGCGTTGCACCGCTAAATAAAAGAAAATGAAAGGGGTATTGGTTTTGAGTACTTATTTGATTGTTGCAATTGTTGTAGGCGTAATTGCTCTTGCTGTGGCCGTGTCATTGACCTCTGCTATCAGCAGCGCTAGTAGCGGTAATGACCGCATGAAGGAGATAGCAGGATTTATTCACGAGGGCGCTATGGCGTTCTTAGCACGCGAATATAAATATTTAGCTATTTTCGTTGTTGTGGTTGCCGTTGTTATTGCTATGTTCTTGAACATTAGCACAGCTATTTGTTTTATTGGTGGTGCGGTATTCTCTATTTGTGCCGGTTATTTTGGCATGAACGTGGCTACCAAAGCTAACGTGCGTACAGCTGAAGGTGCTCGTCATGGTATGAGCGAAGCTTTGAAGATTGCTTTCTCTGGCGGCGCTGTTATGGGTTTGGGTGTAGTTGGTCTTGGTATTATTGGTTTGACCCTTGCTTATTTTATTTTTGACCGTAATATTGATATTT
>JAQUUF010000120.1 GCA_028693975.1 Acidaminococcaceae bacterium | reverse complement strand
TACTGCATTAGATGGGGCGCTAAGAGGAGAAAGCAAAAAGCTTTTTGGCTTAGCAGGATATTAAATGGCGTTCTGGATAAAAAATTGCCAACGTTTACTTGACACTAACAACAGAGGTAAAATGAATTGACAAATAATTGAGGGTTTGTTACACTTTCTCTGTTTGTAGGGAGGTTGTTAATTATGGAAGATAAGGAAGAAACGGTCAAGCTTATTGCTGTTAAGCCGGCCAAAGATAGTCATCGCTGGGTAGCTATAACGGCATTGCTCTTGGCGATAGGGGTTATCTTGCACACTATTAGTCCCAATGTGGGGGGCGTGACGCCCAACTGGACTATTGCTATGTATTCTATTACTATTGGGCTCACTAATCCTAGTTTGACCCAAGCTTTGGGTATTGGTTTGGTGGCAGGTCTGACTATAGTGCCCTCGTCCAAATCAGCTTTTCCCCTAGGGAATGTGGCGAGCGAGTTGTGCGGAGCTTTCACTGCGGCCGTGTTAATTAAAGCATTTTTGGCAGTGGGCTTACAGAATTTCAAATTCAAACCTTTTATAGTAGGGTTTTGTGCCACGGTGATGAGCGGTGGTTTGTTTACCTTTATTCTTAAGCTCGTGTTGGGCTTGCCGCTGAGTGTGTGGACTCATGCCATGTTGCCGGTAGTCTTGGCGGTGGCAGCTCTCAATGGTGTTATTACTCAGTTGCTTTTTGCTCCTGTACAGAAGTTGTTCTTTGTACAACAGGAGGTGAAGCACCATGAGTGAGGCAGTTATTAAATTTAAAGATTTCCACTTCGCGTATTTAAACAGCGAGGTTGTCTTGCACGATATCAATATGGAGATTCGCCCTGGTTCTTTTACCGTTCTGGCAGGACACAGCGGAGCTGGTAAAACTACTTTGTGCAAAGCAATGGCGGGTATTATTCCCCATTACTATGGTGGACGCTACGCCGGCGATGTAGAAGTATTGGGCGAGAGCACCCAAGGTAAGAAGGTGGCCGATTTGGCCATGGATTTGGGTTTGATGCTAGAGGATTACGAGAGCCAATTGGTTTCTTTGACCGCAGGGGAGGAGATTGCCTTTGGTCTGCTCAACCATGGCTTCAATCCAGATGAGGTAGAGTTACGGACCAAAAAAGCTTTGGAGGATGTGGGCTTGCCGGGCCGCGAGAACTACCAGCTAGATGAACTGTCAGGGGGACAAAGGCAAAGATTGCTCTTGGCCTCGCTCTTGGCGGTGCATCCTAAGATTTTAATCCTAGATGAGCCGGTGTCGGCTATGGACCCTCAGGGAGCTTTGAGCTTATATAAATTACTCAATAAGATTTATCAGGAATACAAAATGACCATTGTGGTCGTGGAGCATAATATTAATTTTGTGTTGCCCTATGTGACTGATTTGGTCGTGGTAGAAGAAGGGCGTATCGCCGCCCAAGGTGCTTTTGCTACGGCAGCCAAACAAGTTTATGAGCAAGAAAACCTGCGTCATATGCTGCCGGCACTGTGGCAGATTAAGTTTAATTTGGAAGATAAATTCCATCTGAGCTTAGGTGCATGGCGCTCCGAAGACGAGGGACTGGCAGAAATTAGTAAGAAATTTGAGAGGGTGGTGGTAGAGCGATGATTGAAGCAGAGGCAGTTAATTACGCTTATCGTCGCGGTGAGCCCGTCCTCAACGATATAAGCTGTAAAATAGAAGATGGTGAGTTTGTGGCGCTGCTAGGACATAATGGCAGTGGCAAAACAACTTTGAGCCGTCTGTTTATGGCTTTGGTGCATCCACGCAGTGGTTGTGTCAGAATAGATGGCGACGATATCGCCAAGCTAGAGCCGGCTGATTTGGCTGACAAAGTCGGCTATGTTTTTCAGAATCCGGATTTGCAAATTCTGGAAGAAACTGTTTTTGACGAAGTAGCCTATGGGCCTAGATGCAAGAAGCTGCTGGAAGGGCAAGTGCAAAAACAGGTGGAACAGGCTCTGGCGACTACAGGAATGACAGAATTTGCCCAAGCTTACCCCAGAACTTTGTCTTTTGGACAAAAACGACGCTTGGGTGTGGCAGTGGCGCTAGCTCTTAACCCTCGGATTTTGATTCTAGACGAAATTACCAACGGACAGGATAAGCTAGAAAAACAAAAGATTATGGAATATTTGCAGAACATTAATGCTCAGCAAAATATCACGATTATTCTTATTACCCATGATATGGATATTGCCAGAATGTATACCCAGCGCTCCATTGTCCTCAATAATGGCAATAAGGTTTTTGATGGTGCTACCCAAGAGCTCTATAGTGGACGAGAGGACTTGCAGGAGTGGGGTCTGCATTTGCCGGTGTTGGCACGACTGTCTAGTGAGTTCCAGGTACAAGCCCTGAGCCCGGCAGAGTTCTGCCGCCAGATTACCGTAAAGGCAGGTGGGACGCTATGAAACTGACAGCTTTTACGCAGCTCATTGTGGTGTTGGCGGTAACGGCGTGGGTTTTTATTCTGCCGGTACAGGCGGTGGCTATTATTTTGGCGCTAGAGCTGGCTCTTTTGCTCTACATTAAGCATGATAGATTGACTTTGGCAGCGATTGGCGCTTTGACTATTTTTACAGGCATGATGATTTTGCTCCAGTTGCTTTTCCGCTCGCCGCTTAATGTGGCGCTCATTGGCGGTCTGCGCATGTTCGTGATGACGACAGCGTTCCTCTGTCTTCTGGCGGCTACCAGAATTCAAGATATTGCCCAAGCTCTGGTAGAAAAATTCCATTTGCCCTATGAATATGCTTTCATGCTGACGACGGCGTTGCGCTTTGTGCCGGACTTCTTGGTAGATAGCGAAGCGACCCTAGATGCACAGTCTTGTCGTGGCTATTCCAATCGCGGCAATGTTTTTAAGCGATTTTTCTCTTATTTGGCAGTAGTTAAGCCTTTGGTTATGCGGGCAGTTGCCAAGTCGGATACTCTGGCACTGAGCATGGAGCTCAAAGGTTTTGGCAGTAATACCTATAAGAACATGAAGCCACAACGTCTGCAAATGGCAGACTACTTGGTTTTGTTGGTGACGCTTATTCTTAGTACGTATTCTTTTTGGGTTGGCAAAATATAAAAAGAGGCGGTTCTCTATTGTTGTAGAGAATCGCCTTTTGTGTTTGTTTAGAGACCTTGCTCGAAAGCTTTTTGGAAGAGGTGATAGTTGCCGATTAGGAAGATGAGGAGGAAGAAGATAAAAACAAAAAGGACTACACGGAACCAGGTGCTAGGCATTTGCAGCACCTTGGTCTGGGCCGCTTCATCCCAGACAGTAGTGCCGGTCTTTTGGTAGAGACGGCGGCTGAACCACGCAGGGACAAACATCATGACAGGAATGCCCATCCACAAACCCTTGACATAGGCCCAAAAGGTACGATAACAAGCAGTTTTGAAAGAAATAGCTTGTTGTTTCTGACCCACGACGACCAAGCCCAGGAACATTTTACCGGGGGTGGAGTTAGTTTTGTGGATGAAGTAACCCTCAGAGACAATAACGAAAATCATGTTGAGTGCATAATAAATTAAAGGTTGTGCACGTAGCCAGATAATCTTGTCGGTTAACATCATGAAGACAAAGCCGAAAAGGAAGAAGTCGAACATCCGCGCCCCAAAACGATGCCACGCTGAGGGATATTGTAGGTTACTTTCTTTTACTGTCATGATAAGCTCCTTCTGTGCTATAATTAACGAAAATGGCTCTAGAATAATTTCACATAAATTTTAGCATATTTTTACGGAAATATGGTAAGAAAGTAGTATTTTATAGTATAATAAGACATAATAGTTCTTTTAGATTAATTCTTTAGTTTTATTCTAAGGATGTGAGAAGAATGTTGGATAAGAATATGCCAATCGGTGTATTGGATTCAGGAGTGGGTGGCTTGAGCGTACTCAAAGTATTGCGCCGTAGTCTGCCTGCTGAAGATTTTATTTACCTAGGGGACACGGCTAGGACTCCCTATGGTACCAGAACTGAACAAGAAATTAGGGGTTTTGTCGAGCAAATGCTGTGTTTTTTTGAACAGCAAGGGGTGAAATTGGTCGTTATTGCTTGTAATACCCTAACAGTGTTAGGGGTGGATTCTTTAAAAAAGAACCATCCTTTTAGTTTAGTTGGTATGTCCAAAGGCGCTGAATCATTGCTCGCCGCAAGTCACAAGAAAAAGGTTGGCGTCTTTGCCACGCCTTTTACTATTGGCACGGGTGCCCATCGGGCCGCTATTTTGGCAGCAGATGCTACAGCCCAAGTTGTACCTGTGGCTTGCCCGCAATTTGTTCCGCTGATTGAAGGCGAGCAGTTTGAAGCACCGGCTCTCACGGCAGCGGTGAAGGAATACACAGATGTTATCAAAGAAGCAGGAGCAGATGCACTCATTCTCTCTTGTACCCATTATCCCTTTATTGCAGATAAAATAACTAAAGCCTTAGGCCCGTCTGTCACAGTGCTTGACCCGGCGGAAGAGACTAGTGCTATAGCGAAAAGCTACTTAGCTAAGCAGCAATTGCTGCGCCTGGAACAAGGTGTAGAGGGTACAACCAAGGTTTGCTTTACCGCAGATGTGGCAAGGGGACAGCGTTTGACCCACTACATGATGCCTAGAACCGCTTGTAGCTTTGCTCTGGTGGATTTGAAATAGGCAAAACCTATGGTGTTAGGCAGGATTTAAGAATGTTTTGT
>JAQUUF010000119.1 GCA_028693975.1 Acidaminococcaceae bacterium | reverse complement strand
CCCGAGTGCAATAAGTCAAGTAAATGCTCTTGTTTTACCACTTTGTATTTTACCTAGCATTATAACAGGTTAATTAATGTTAGTATTAGGATTATTAGCTAATTCCAGGCAATATTCACATGTATCTTTAATACACTTTTACAATTCTTCTTTATATTTAAAACTACCATCTCTTTCCTGTTCAGCAATCTTTGTTCTGTAATATTGTCCTAACTCCATACTTTTGAACCTCTTTTCTACTAATATATATAATTATACCCCAAAACCGCTTTCTTGCCCATTATTTTGCCTACTTTTGCCTTCTATGACCTATATAATTGCCACCTTTTGTTTTTTTATGCTTTTTCCGGTCTTTTGCCTAGGTAATGGGCCCACTAATCCCTTGGCCGTGCCAGTGTATAGAACCTCTCCGCCTGCTCACTGCGCTCGCAGCCACCTCTCCTTATAAGGCGAGGCTTGAAAAAGCCCAAAAGCCTTGTCTAATCCCCTCATGGGACGACTTAGGCGGTGGTGAATGTTGGGTTTGTTTCTTATTCCTAGGTCGGTACAGGCAGAGAGGCTAATGGCAAGTGCTTCTGCTAGAGAGCCACTACCCCCTTGGGCGCGTCGTTGCAGGTCTACTAGCATGAGCAGTATTTTGCCGATGGTGAGGTCTTGGTAGCTCTGATAGAACTCTCTTGGTATATCGACGAAGGGGCGCTGCTGTGTCTTGCAAGCACTGGCTTCTCTGGCTTCCCAGTCGCTGGTGATGAGTTTCATAATCTGGGCGATGCGAACTACGGGGCCATTGCGGGTGTGCAGATGGCCCTCGGCGATAAGGCGTAGCATGAAGATGGCGATTTGTTTGCGAGTCTTGGTTTCGTCCGGGTTGCGAATGGAGCGGACGAGGCGATAGCCTTGGGCGTCTTTGAAGACCATTATTAATTTAACTTCTCTGTTATTTTCTATAGTGTTGTCCATGTATTTTCTCCTTGTCGGTTAGTAGATATGTTCATTTTTCTTAAGGTACTTGCTTGGGAGCAGCATACAACCTCTCAGTCGCCTACGGCGCCAGCTCTCCTTGCAAGGAGAGCCTTTTTCATCTCCCTCCAAGAGGGAGAGTAAATGGAAAAATCTTATTCCCTCTACTATATAAGTGTCTTTAGCTACCCCAAATGTCACCCCCCTAGACAAATTATTTTGCAAAATTCCGTATATATGCGGAATCCAGGCGGAAAATTGGTTGTAAGGCAAGGAAAAAGACAGCTCCGGGACGCGCCGTGTACAAGCTGTACATAAGCGGTCGGGAGCTGCCTTATTTGTCGCTACTGCCAAAATCGCGGAGATTTGCTCCTCTGCTAGGAAGGACGAGGCTTGTTCCCTACTTTCAGGCAAAATCGCCGAGATTGGTTGTAAGGCAAGGAAAAAGACAGCTCCGGGACGCGCCGTGTACAAACTGTACATAAGCGGTCGGGAGCTGCCTTATTTGTCGCTACTGCCAAAATCGCGGAGATTTGCTCATTTGCTAGGAAGGACGAGGCTTGTTAGTGAGATAGGCCAATAATGGCCATCGAACTAACAAACGCAAGTCCTGACAACGCAGATGAGTGAAGATACGCGATTTTTACCAGCCGATGTTATAATAAATCATAGTAATCACCACATTACAAATCATAGCGCCAATCATAGGAATAGCAGTCCTCTTGATCAAATCAAAGGGAGAAACTTTACCCATGCCGGAAGCTACAACGATAACTGCGGTAATAGGAGAACAGGTACGAGCAATACTTGCTGCAAAATGCATCGGCAGCAAGAACAGTACAGGAGCCACACCCATCTTCATTGCCACATCAGGTGTCAGAGCAGCAAAAGCGAAGAAGGGAGCGTTACCACTGCCCATAACGATGGAGGAAACAGAGATGATTGCTACCATTACTACCATCATAGCCATAGGACCAAAGCCCATGTTTTGGCTGCCCTTGATTAAGGTATCAATAGTACCCATGGACATTAAGCCTTGAGCAAAAACTTGACCAGCAACGATTAGAGTAACAACATTGGCCATCTGCATACCTAAGCCATCAAAGAAAATCTGTACATCATCAAAGACACGTTTCATGTCTCTGCGACGCAAGAATTCGCAAAGCATACCAATAGCTAGACCGATAGTCATGGCATTGATAATATTTACCTTCACAGTGGTAATCCACAAGGGGCTAAAGCAAAGTATAAGAGCTAGTGGAACGATAGGTAGAAGAGCATACCAACCAGGTGCATGGTCAGATTCTTCGTCAGCTTTTTCAACTTCCATCGGTTTAACAACATGTCCGTCCATTTTGTCCATATATTTCTGGGACAAGAAGAACAAGATACCAACTACTACAAAAGCGACCATTACGATAGGAACCTGATAATGATGCCAGTAGATAACGGGGTCGATACCTGCTGTCTGAGCAGACAAGATGGTACCGGTATCACTGGGGCTCCAGTCAAAGCACAAGGTACTGGCAACAGCGGCGGTAGCTGCAATGCGGCTTACGCCCAGTCCAATCAAGATCGGGAACATGGTTACCATCAACAGCATGGCTAGACCAGAAGCAGAGTTGATGCACAAACCAATGCACATACCAACTATCCAAGTACCAGCTAATACTACATAGGGAGATTTGAGCATCATCAGAGGTTTGATGGTCATACGAACCAAGGCTCTAGAGGCGCCAATCTTATCCATATATCTTGCAAAACCGCCTACAGCCATGATGTTCAAGCCCAATCCAGCTGCACGAGAACTCATAACTTTACGCATAAATTCAAAAGTATCAAACAACAAGGAGCCTGTGCTAGCCTTAGGAGCAAGAATAGTGCCGTATCCTAGGAAAACTGCAAGCCACATGAGTGCAAAACCACCGACAACCAAAACTGGCTGGGGTTTGTATTTCTTGTAGATTAGATAGGCAACCCAAAAGGTTACTATCGCAGATATAGCTACGCCCATTATTTAGTCCCTCCTGCCTCTGTGAGAATTTCTAGCAACCATTCAGCCGTCACATACAAATCTTCTTCCAATAATATTTCATCACAAGTATGAACATTGGTCATGCCTGTACCCAAAACGGTTGTGGGAATACCAAAATTATTGTAATGGTTAGCATCGCTGCCGCCGCCGGTACCGCCAATATTAACGGGTAAGCCCAGACGTTCTGCGGCCTTTTGAGCCAAGCTGATGCAGGAAGAAGCATTGTCCAAGAGGTACGAACCGTAGGAGGGAACAACTTCCACTTCTACTCTGACGCCTTCCATAGTGCAGCTGTTCTCAAAAGCATCCACTATAGTTTTGGTCAAATTATCCAGCTTAGCCTGGTTGCGACTACGAGCATCACAAGCAATCTCTACCAAATCAGGTACAATATTGGTGGCTCTGCCGCCATTGATAATACCCATATTGCAAGTTGTCTCTTCATCAATACGTCCGGAAGGAACCTTAACAATGATTTCGCCGGCTGCTTTGATAGCATTGATACCCTTCTCAGGAGATACACCGCCATGGGAAGTTTTGCCGTGAATCTTAGCAAATATTTTGTTTTGACCCGGTGCTGCATTGATAATCTTGCCTGGTCTGCCGCTGGAATCTAGAGAATAACCAAAATCAGCGCCAATCAAGCTCTTATCAATATTCTTAGCACCTGCTACGCCTTGCTCTTCGCATACACTGAACACTACTTGAATATCGCCATGGGGAATGTTCTTCTCCTTCAGCACGCGCAGGGTCTCCAGAATGGCTACTACGCCACCTTTGTCGTCGCCGCCAAGGATAGTCGTGCCATCGGATTTGATCACGCCATCTACAATTTGTGGTTTGATATTATCGCAAGGCGCTACACAATCCATATGCGCAGAAACCATAATCTTAGGTGCTGTGGCCACGGTACCCTTAAAATTGGCTACCAAATTACCCGTATTACCGCCCAATACCTTATTAGCTTGGTCTTCTGTAACGGTACCGCCGAGTTCTTCTAACCTCTTGGTCAAAAGATCAGCTACTTGCCGTTCGTTCTTGGATAAACAAGGAATACTAATCAATTCAAAAAATTCTTGTAAAACTCTCTCTTTATTAATTTGCATAATCTAAAATACTCCTTTCCCTTACTATATTTTGTTACTAAACTACTGGCTAACATGGGCTCCTTTCTTCACTATAATACCTTTCATTACTTTCATTACTATTATACCTTATTTTAATTTCTTAGCTAGAGCTTATTGTAAACGTTACAAAAAAAGAGAAAATGCCCATGGCATTCTCTCTTTTTGCATTATAGAGGTACATTAATTTGTTGTGTTAGTATTTGTTCGATAGCCAAAGCCACTCCATCCGCATTGTTATCAGCAGTAATAATCTTGGCTACTTCCTTGACCTGGGGCTTGGCGTTAGCCACTGCTACACCTATACCCGCATTTTGCACCATCAAGATGTCATTGTTGCTATCGCCACAGCACATTATTTCCTCTGGTTTAATATTATAGAGTTCTCCCACAGCTTTGACAGCAGCCCATTTATTCACGCCAGGCTCCATGACCTCCAAGAAATTATCTTTGGAGCTGGTCAGGTCTACCCTACCGGCAAAATGCTCCGCCAAATCCTGCCAAGCTGCTTGGAATTCTTCCGCCGTAGTCATAATAAGCAGCTTATTAGGTGCTTGTGTGGGGTGATAGAGTGCT
>JAQUUF010000118.1 GCA_028693975.1 Acidaminococcaceae bacterium | reverse complement strand
TTTTTACTATCAGCAACATACCACGGAGAAGCAATCAACATAGCCTCGGTAGTCAAAGTTTTGTGCTTAACACCGTAGACCTGAGCCTCCTTAACCATATTCTCACTAATCGGCATCATGGCCTGTGCTGTAACGCTGAAACTAAATAACAGAGCTAATAATAATAGTGTTTTTCGCATATGACACCCCTCCGGTGCAATCCATTCTCCCTCATGATAACAAAGAACAAATATTTATCATTTATATATTATCTCATATATTATATAATATATGTGGTTTTCGTGCAAATATATCCGTTTTTTACCGTATTCGTAGCTAAAACGATCTTACCATATTTGGAGGTTGTATGAATTTAGAAGGCATCACACTCAAATTATTAACTAAAGAACTCAAAGCAAGATTATTGGGCGGTAAAGTGGCCAAAATATTTATGCCCACCAAACATAGTCTGTTACTTGTAATTAATACCAACGAGGGCTCTCTCCCACTTATTGCTAATGTGGGCGGCGATAGCCCTTTACTTTATATTGCTGACCAACTGCCCGAGCGCCCCAACACTCCTCCTGCTTTTTGTATGCTTTTGCGCAAACATCTTGAGGATGGCCGCGTCACTAATCTGCAACAAGATGACCTCGAACGAGTTATTACTATGGATATTAGTCTTATTGGTCCTGCTCGGCAAATCATCAACAAAAAATTGCATTTTGAATTAACCGGCAAGAACAGCAATATAATTTTTACCGAAGAAAATATTATTATCGATGCCCTGCGACACGTCAGTAAGTTGCAAAGCTCTCTAAGACAAGTACAACCCAATACCGTCTATTTGCCGCCCCCGCCTCAGACGGGACTGAATTTCCTCACGACTTCTGCCACTTCCATTTGCCATAGTTGGCTAGAGGAATCGGAAGGAACAGTCTTAAACAATTTGATAAAAACAACAACCGGTATCGGCAAGAATACGGCCGCAGAAATCTTAAGCCGTGGACAAATTGACTATCAGGCCACTGGGCTAAGCTTCGCGGCAGCACAACAGGCCGAAAAAAACTTGGAACAGATACAAACTACCGTCAGGCAGTGCTTAGAAACAGAGCAGTATCAAGTCTATGCCTTAATCAATAAACGTAACGTAATGAAAGACATACACCCCTATCTCCCTGCAAGACCTTGGTCCGGTACTGTCCTGCCTTTCCCTTCTCTCCTCGCCGCACTTAATTATGCCGCCACTCTTACTCCTGTAGAAATACCGGATAAAGAGCTATTGGAAAAAGTTATTAAAGCCGGCCTAATCAAAATCGAGAAAAAATTAATTGCTCTTAACAAAGATTTGGCCAATGCTGACTCTGCGGACAAGCAGCGCATCATTGCCGATACCCTAATGGCCAATATCTATAAACTGACAAAAGGCCAAAACCATTGCCACCTGGAGAGCATCTACGATGGTACTGGCTTGGATATTACCCTCTCGCCCCTGCTCACGCCCAGTGAGAACGCCCAAAATTACTACAAAAAATATAATAAATATAAACGAGCACAGCAAGAAATCCAAGTGCAAAGGCAAGAAACAGAAGAAATGCTTACTTATCTGCAATCGTTGGATAGTTCACTGCAAACAGTAACCACCAAAGATGAAATTGCCGAAATGAAACAGGAAATGCTAGACAATAACATCATCAAACCAACCGGCAAACGTAAAAGCATTCCCGCTAGCCGAACTTCTCAACCTCTTACCTATCGACTATCGGACACCTCTACTCTTTATATTGGCAAGAACAATAAACAGAATGACTATGTGACCTTTAAATTAGGCCAAAACAAAGATTGGTGGTTTCACACCAAAGATATTCCCGGCTCTCACGTCTTGCTCAAATCAACTCTAGACACCGTATCTGACGAAGACATAGGTGCGGCGGCTTCTATCGCTGCCTATTACAGCAAGGGTCAAGACTCGGACCGCGTGCCAGTCGACTACGTTCAAAAAAAATTCGTTAAGAAACCCAGTGGCTCGAAGCCTGGCTTTGTCATCTTCACCAACAACAAAACTTTGTACGTCAAGCCTTATAATCCTCTTCGCTAAAATCAAAAAGCGGCAATCCTAGTTACCATACTAAGATTGCCGTCTTTTATTAGGCAAATTATCTATTTGCGTCTTCTTCCTTCGGTAAAACCAGATTAAGAACTACAGCCAAAACAAAAACAACAGCCACGCAGTTC
Organism: Acidaminococcaceae bacterium; assembly: GCA_028693975.1. Lineage (GTDB taxonomy): Bacteria > Bacillota > Negativicutes > Acidaminococcales > Acidaminococcaceae > JAQUUF01. The sequence goes on along the minus strand of JAQUUF010000118.1, from coordinate 2,495 downwards.
TCCGCAAAGACATTCTTGACCAAAACTGGAAACATTTTGAAAATAGCCGGTGCTTGAGTAAAGCCAATACCTATGCTCAAAGACAGTGCGGCGATAGTTAGATTCCTTTGGCTATAACCGCAATCAGCCAACATTCTCACACCGCTAACCACAATAGAGCCAAACATCATAATAGTACAACCGCCCAAAACTGCTTCAGGCAAGGAGGAAAGCAACACGCTCAGTGCCGGGAACAAACCAGCCAAAATCATAATCACGGCCCCAGTACCAATGGCATACTTATTGATAAACTTAGTCATGGCCACCAAACCTACATTTTGGCTAAAAGAAGTAATGGGTAAACAACCAAATAAGGCTGATAAGCTACTGATAAAACCATCTACCGCAATAGAACCGGAAATTTCTTTATCCTGTGGTTGTCTATTCAACCCCATAATAGACAAAGCAGAGGTGTCACCAATAGTTTCTGTCGCTGACACCAAGAAAATTAAGAAAACTGCAAAAATTGCATCAGGATGAAATTCTAACTGAAACGGTAAAAAGTGCGGCAAAGATATGAAATCTACAGTAGCCATTTTGCTTAAATTAACCATACCGTAGAAATAGGCTGCTACATACCCTACTGCCAATCCGAAAAGCACGGATAACTGCTTATAAAAAGACTTAGCCAGAACATTAAAGGCTAGGCAAGCTACCAAAGTTATAGTACCAACGATAATATATTTGCTATCACCAAAATTAGGATTGCCAAAGCCACCACCAAAAGAATTGGCCCCGATAGGCAACAGCGAAAAACCAATAGCAGTTACTACGCTAGCCGACACAATAGGAGGAATAATTTTGCGCCAATATTTGGCAAAAAGACCCAAAACACCTTCAAGAATACCACCTACCACCGCTGCACCCACCACTGCTTCGTAGCCATATTTGGCACCAACGACACAGAAGGTAGAAACAAAAGTAAAACTAATACCCATAACAATGGGCAATCCGCTACCCAAGCGCCATAGGGGAAAAAGCTGAACCAAAGTACCAATACCGGCAATAATCATTGCCGCTTGCACCAAAGAACTGGCAATCTCCGGCGGCATCTTCACCGCTCCTGCCACAATCAAAATAGGTGCGATATTAGCTACAAACATAGCCAAAATATGCTGTAGACCAAAAGGCACCGCTTTTTGCAACGGTACCTTACCGTCTAAACTATAAATAGGATCACTCACATTATTCTCTCCTCATCAATTAATCTTCCTTTATTCAGTCACGAAACTGTATCTTACCCGTAGCTGCATCCATCTTATCTATAATAGCCAAAGACTCCACTCTCACCCCATGGCTACGCAGCCTGTCACCGCCACCTTGGAAGCCCTTCTCAATGGCTATGCCCACACCCTCTACAGTCGCTCCCGCTTGCTTAGCTAAGTCAATCAAGCCTTCTGTAGCGCAACCGTTAGCTAGGAAGTCATCAATAATAAGCACCCTATCCCCTGCATTTAAATACTGCTTGGCTACCACGACAGTATTAGTCTTATTATGTGTAAAAGACTTGACACTAGTAGCATATACATGGGGGTCCATTTGACTTCCTTGGGACTTCTTGGCAAAGACCACCGGTACTCCAAAATGTATAGCAGTCAAACAGGCAATGCCAATACCGGAAGCCTCCACAGTTAAAATCTTGTTCACCCGACTGGTGGCAAATATTTTTTTGAACTCTTTGCCTAGTTCACTAATAAACGGTACATCAATCTGATGATTAAGGAAGCTATCGACCTTCAAAACATCTCCGCTTTTGATGACACCGTCTTCCAAAATCTTTTTCTGTAAAAGATTCACTCCACTACACCCCTATTTTTAGAATATCTTATAGTTCTATCTCTTTTGCCCTTGCTAGGCAAGCCCTAGCTTCATTTATTAAGCGTTCCATGACCTGTTCACAGAGTAAAATATCATTAAGTACATTCAGACTTTGCCCTACTAAGACAGTTCCATTGTCTATGTCACCCTCTATAGCACCTAGGCGATTAGTTCCTGCGGCAAATTTGTTTAACTCCTCTTGCGGTGCCCCAGAAGTCTCTAATTCCAAAAACTTCTTGGTGAAATTATTCTTTAAGCATCGTACCGCGCTCCCGCGAGAAAACCCTGTAACAGCAGAATCTGTATCAGTAGCCGCCAAAATAGCTGCCTTAGCCTTAGGATTACTATTACATTCTGTAGTCAAGATAAAGCGTGAGCCTATCTGTACACCGTCGCCACCCATCAAGAGTGCTGCCGCTATACCGCGACCATCACTAATGCCGCCTGCTACAATCACAGGTATCGTATGCGGCGTAGACAAGACGTTCTCCATCAGTGCCATCGTAGTCTGGGTACCAATGTGACCGCCTCCTTCCATGCCCTCAATAACCATGGCATCTGCGCCAGCAGCTTGGACACGGTTAGCTAATTTCACACTTGGTACCACGGGAATACTCTTGACCCCAGCTGCCTTAAAC
>JAQUUF010000117.1 GCA_028693975.1 Acidaminococcaceae bacterium | reverse complement strand
TTTCTACATTAGTCTCTTTACTTCCTGCTTTTTCTGATTTTTCTTCTTTGTTAGCCGTTTTATCTTCCTTAGCCGTTTCTTTCTTCAATACTTTATCTACGGTTGTCCGTACTTTTTCAGTAAGAGCAGCCACAACACCTGTAGAGCTTGCCGTATCTTGAGTTGTAGGCGTTTTGTGAGCAGAATAGTACATTCCTAAGCACACAACACAAATAACAAGCAACCACAGCAAGAAACTGCCGGAAGATTTTTTTCTCTTACGTCTCATACCTCTCCTCTAAGCTCTGGGATGAGCTTTATCATAAATCGCTTTTAATCTTTTATTGGTCAAATGTGTATAAATCTGGGTTGTAGAAATATCTGCATGGCCCAAAAGCTCTTGCACAGTACGTAGGTCAGCTCCGTTATCCAACAAATGCGTAGCAAAAGAATGCCGCAAAATATGTGGCGTCAAATTCTTCATAATGTGAGCTTGAATACCATAATTTTTAATGATTTGCCAAATTCTTTGCCTCGTTAGGTGCTTGCCACCCATGTTAAGAAACAAGGATTGCTCCTCTGGATTATTGGGGTGCAAAAAATGTGGCCTAACCTCTCGCAAATACTTATGCAAATACTCTACCGCATAGTGTCCCAAAGGGATTATACGCTCCTTAGAACCTTTACCAAAAGCAATAACATATTTCATAGGCAAGTTTACACCGGCTACCTTCAGATTAATGACTTCTGAAACGCGCATACCAGTGGCATACATAACCTCAAAAATTGTTCTATCTCGGAAGCCCTCGTCAGTACTTAGATCCGGTGCCGCCAAGAGCTTGTCAACTTCTCTCCGCGTCATTACCTTGGGCAGAATAGTCCCCTTGGCTCCCGCTTCAATTACTTCAGCTGGGTCCAGAGTCAAATAACCTTCGGCCGTCATAAAGCGGAAAAACGCTTTGAGAGCCGCCAGCTTGCGGGCAATACTGGTAGCAGCATACCGCTGTGCCTTCAAATATTGCAGATATTTAATTAAGGTCTGCCTAGTCACGCTAGCGCTGGTTTGACCAAACCATTTAAAAAACAACCGTAAATCACGCTCGTAGGAGAGCCTTGTGTTTTCGGCCAAACCTAATTCAACGGTTAAATATTCCAAAAACATATTAATTTCTTCGTTCATGGAATACATCACTCCCTAAAAAGAAAAACAACGCCATAAAGCGCCGTTTTCCCATCTATTAATCTTTTTTCTCTTGTACCATAATTTGAATATTGGCTACCGGCGAAATAGTCGAAATCGCATGCTTGTAAACAAGCTGTTGTTTTCCTTCATTCTCCATGATAACAGTAAAATTATCAAATCCCTTCACCAAGCCACGGATTTGAAATCCATTGACCAGATAAATGATGACCGGCAAACTTTCCTTACGTACATGATTCAAAAAGCTATCTTGCAAATTAATACTCTTATTAGCGGTATTTCCTGTTGTATTCAAACAATCCCCTCCAGTTTTAGACTAACTACATAATAATTTATATCTATATCTTACCGTAAATTGTACTTTTCTACAAGAGCTTGATGCATCCATTCTACATATTGAGCATAATCAGGTCGCTCTGTCAAATAAAACCAGTGCACATAGGGCATCTTCTTGTACCAAGTATATTGCCTTTTGGCAAAATTACGAGTAGCTTGCTTGATTTTCTCAATACAGGTCGCTTTATCATATTCTCCCTGATAAAAAGCCACTATCTGTCGATACCCGATACTCCTCATAGCCTGCGCCTCAGGTCTAACTCCTGCCGCCAATAGGCTCCGTGTTTCTTCAAATATCCCTTGCAGTACCATAGCATCAACTCTAGCATTAATTTTGGGATAAAGGATTTCTCTAGGCGCCGTTAAACCAAAAACTGTGACATCATAGGGGCAAGTAGCTTGTTTACTCTGAGAAACTTGCTCACCTGCTAGAGCTGTTTCAATAGCTCTTATCACTCTGCGGCTATCGTTGACAGCAAGTCTTGCTGCGGTCACTGGGTCTAATTCTTCTAGTTTCTTGTGCAAAGCCGCAGCTCCTTGCTCTTCTCCTAGCCGAGCTAATTGCTCCCGCAAGTCTTTGGAAGCCTGTGTCACCGCAAAATCATAACCTTCTAGCAATGCTTTAATGTATAACCCTGTACCACCCACTAGAATGGGTATTTTGCCCCTTTTATTAATATCTGCAATCAAAACTCGTGCCTGCTGCACGAAATCCACCACATTGAATTCTGCATTGGCCTCCAGAATATCTATGAGATAGTGCTTGATGCCACCTCTTTCTTCCAGAGAAGGCTTAGCCGTAGCTATATCCATATTTTTGTAGACCAGCATAGAATCGCCGGAGATAATCTCGCCGTCAAGCCGTTGAGCTAACTGTACGCCGCAATAGCTTTTGCCCGTGGCCGTTGGTCCTAATATTACTACTAGCTTAGGTTGCATTACTACCTCCTAAAAATACCATATTTCACCTTACTATATTTACCACCCTCAATAGAATCCGCTCCCAAAGAGGCCAAATAGCTCTCGCTACGCTCCTTGATTACTACCCGAGGTGCAACACGCAGTGCTTGAGTAATATGCTCCTGCGTAAGCTCCCTGCCATAGGCAACGGCACGCAAAGGCTTGATACCTGAGGAATCCCAGACCGGATAGCGAAACATAGGGTCAAAATAAACACAATCAAAACTGTCTGCGTCCAAACTTTGTAAATAACTCAACGCTTCTATTTGATGGCTCACAATTCTACGCAAAGCGGCAGTAAGCTGAGCATCCTCGCAAACATAATTCTGCAAACCCTGCGACACCACGAAATGTAAAGGCTTGGAAGCTTCTAGACCCACAACTTCACCTTGCTCGCCACAGCACCAAGCTGCTACCGACGCATCAGCCGCCAAGCCCAAGGTACAATCTAATAATCTACTTCCTCTCTGCAAAGCACAAGCTGTAGCAAAATTATCACTCTGCCCAGCCTCTAGCTTCTGTACTCGCAAGACAGCCATGCCGGGATGAAAGAAAAGCTTGCCCCCCGGACTATAGATTTGTGCTCCTTGTCTAGTAGCTACAACCAAGCATTCATACTGACCTGCCTCTAGTAAAGCCGCCAAAGTTCCTTTAGGCGGTCGGGGTAGATAGTCACAACCTAACTGTTGTGCCCAAGCACGGGCCATTCTATTCAATTCCACTCCTGCATTCTTACCCAAAGTAACTGCAAATTTCATCTTAGGTCCTTTTAAACATCTTAAATAATTCGCTACTGGTAATTTCAATCATACAAGGACGTCCATGCGGGCAAGTAAAAGGATGCTCCGTATTCAAGAGTTGGAGAATTAGTTGTCTCATTTGGTTCATATTAAGCAGCTCCCCAGCACGAATAGCACTGTGGCAGGCAGCATAATGCAGCACCTCTTCCCGCAAATCTGACGGTTTAATATCTTTATTTTCACTCAATAACGTCAGAATTTCACGAATAAAATCTTCGGCTTGTTCGTTTTTGACATCACTGGGCAAAGCCGCTACTCGCAGCACGGTCTCGCCACCGGCATCGACATCTACTCCCAAAGCCAGAAATTCTTGACGTTTATCTTCAATTAGAGCCAATTCTTGCGGAGTAACATCGATATACAAAGGCAACAAGAGCTGCTGTGAAGGAATATTTTGATTATTCTTGACTAATTTATCATACATCACACGCTCATGAGCTGCATGTTGGTCAATCAAATACAACGCTGTTTCCGATTGGGCCACAATAAACACCCTATCTATTTGCCCCAAGGGCCAAATAACATCGATACCATTATCAGTATCTTGGAAATTAATGCCTTGCTTTGCAGCAGGAGTAAGTGGAGTGATAGCACTCTGCCGCTGTGCCTCTACAAAAGGAAGGGCTGCCGGAGCAGCTTCGGCAATAGTCGGAGTTTTCCAGATTTGTTCCTGTACGGAGCCATGGTTACTACTCTTAGCAGTGGGACTACCATAACTAAAAGCAGATTTGGCAGGCGTGATTTGCTCCACAGCAGTACCACGCATTGGTTTAGTCAAGGCTTCCGTCAGAGCATGATACATCAGGCGATAGACAGCACCGTCATCGCCAAACTTAACCTCACTCTTTTGAGGATGAACATTAACGTCAATATTGGCCGCATCCAGTTCCAAATCCAACACTACCAAAGGAAAGCCAGATTTGGGTATTTGCGATTGGTAGGCGTGGTCAATTGCCTTAGCCAGCATAGGACTATTAATACTTCTGCCGTTGACATAAAGAGATTGCCATTGTCTGGTACCTTTGAGCAAGGTAGGTTTACTAATATAACCCTTAATGGTTACTCCCTGGTCAAAAAAATCTACCGGCATTAATTCTTCTCGTACTTTTTTGCCATAAATTGCCGCTATTGTATCCATTAAATCACCGTTACCCGGTGTATTAAGCACTTCTTTGTCATTATTAAGCAAGCGGCAATGTACCTGTGGTCGTGACAAGGCGATTTTGGTTAACACTTCATTGATATAGCGTCCCTCAGTGCCAACTGTTTTCAAAAATTTACGGCGAGCCGGAACATTAAAAAACAAATCTTGCACCGTTACTGAAGTACCAATATTGCCACCTGTAGCAATTATCTCAGCTTCAGTACCGCCATCTATAGTAACAGATGTAGCAAACTCCGCGGCGGGCAAACGTGTCAAAAGCTGAAATTTCGAGACAGAAGCAATACTAGGCAAAGCCTCACCGCGAAAGCCTAGAGACTGGAGACACAAAAGGTCATCTGC
>JAQUUF010000116.1 GCA_028693975.1 Acidaminococcaceae bacterium | reverse complement strand
CATCCTTACCAATAATGCCGATATCCGCCGCACCATATTCTATATAAGTGGGCAAGTCCACCGTTTTGGTAATAATAAAGCGCACCTTAGCCGCTTCGTTAGTAATAACTAATTTACGAGAATCTTCTACCACATTGTCGGCACTATAACCAACCTGAGCCAAAAGCTCTACGGATTTCTTAAACAGCTTCCCTTTGGGAAGCGCAATAGTAATATATTCGTCCATTTCGCACCTCATTTACCAATGTATAAACAACGACAACAATCATTCGTCGCCAAAGCGTCCTCAGCTTCGTCTTGCTCCAGAGCTTGTTCCGCGAGCTTGGCGCTCACACCTTGGGTGCGCAACTCCATAGCCGCTGCAATTGCTTCATTCAGTTTACCTTCCGAGTATGCCACCAGATAGGCAAACTCTGCCTTGTTATCTACCGAAGTATTTCGCTTAAGTGCCAGCATAATTCTATCTATGCCTAGTGAAAAGCCTGTTGCAGGACATTCCCGCCCAAACGAAGCCATCATGCTATCATAGCGACCGCCGCCACAAATGGAATACCCCATACCTGGGGTGTAGCCTTCAAAAATCATCCCCGTATAGTAGTCAAAACTGCGCAAAAGGCTCAAATCAAAAGAAATATAGGAGGCTACTCCGTAGCTCTCACACAAACTATAAATAGTCAGTAAATTTTGTAAAGCATTGCGACTTTTTGCATTGTCTACCAATCCTTGCATATCTTGCAGAAGCTCTACACCGCCATGCAAAAACAACAATCGCCGTAAGACACTGGCAATCTTACCTTCTACCCTAGTAGCGGCCAGCAAATTATCTAACTCCACTGCATTATGAGTAATAAGGCAACGCTTCAGAGCTAATGTCTGCTCCACTGTGAACTGAGCTTCCTCGGCCAGGCCTTCAATAAACTTAATATGTCCCATGCTGATAGTAAAATTCGGCAGTCCTGTTTCTTGCAAGGCTTTGATGGCCAATGCCACCACTTCTGCGTCAGCGCTAGCTCCACTAGCCCCCATCATCTCTATACCAGCTTGCGTAAACTCACATTGCCGTCCAGCCTGAGCCTCTTCGTGGCGAAAAACCTGGGACAAATAAAACAGTCTTTGCAAACTTGCCTCTGGCAAGCGAGTAGCCACCATTCGCGCCAAAGGAGTAGTCATATCGGAGCGCATAGTCAAAATTCGATTGTCTCTATCAAAAAACTGGAAATTATCTACGCTAGCTTGACCGGCCACAGCGAAAGTATCTAGATATTCCAAGGTAGGAGTCTCTACTTGTGCATACCCCCAAATATCAAAAATCTTCATCAGACTGTTTTCTATTATCTTCTTGGCCTTAGCTTCTCCCGGTAAAAAATCGCGGGTACCATAAGGGACTTGCAATATTTTTTGTGTCATTTGCTCTCCTCGCCTCCCTTAAGTTCCTTTAAAACATAGACATAACCATCTGCACCATAGTTCAAACATCTATTCACTCTTGATACCGTAGTGCTACTAGCACCGGTTTTTTTCTCTATAGTTGCGTAATTCTCACCTGAATCAAGTAATCTAGCTACTTCCAATCTCTGGCTCATGGACTTAATCTCATTAACAGTGCAAACATCTTCAAAAAAAGCCTCGCAATCCTCCGGTGTTTTCAAACTAAGTACAGCCTTGAATAATTGCGCCAAATAGGGGTCACGAATACGTTCTTGTAAAGTCATTTTAATTATTCCTTTCTCCACAATCAATTCTTTCACTTCGTTGCTCTATTACTTTACCACGCTAAAGCGATACATTGCAAGTACTTTTTTATTTTTTTAAACAATTTCTCTTGACGAGCAACCGAATTGATGCTATATTGTTACACAACTTAATATTTGCGATGAAGAGAAGAGTACACAAAAGTATTTTGCCCAGAGAGCTCTCATACCGGTGAAAGAGAGACAAGAGAATTTTGTGGAAGATGGCCTTGGAGCAGATTGGTCGAATATTTAGACCGTCCGGGTGCGCCCGTTAAAGCGCTAGGGTATTGATAGCTATGGCTTGCGTACCTGATAAGGCTTTGTTTGTGAAAATGAAGCGAATTAGGGTGGTATCACGGTACTTCCGTCCCTTGCTTGAGGGAGCGGAAGTTTTTTTATTGAATTGATTGAATGGAGGAAAACTACTTATGATAGATTTGCAGAATGTTGAAAAAACCTATTTTAGCAAAAACGGCGATGTGCACGCCTTGAAAAAAACTAACTTGCATATTAACGCTGGAGAAATTTTTGGCATCATCGGTTTATCCGGTGCCGGCAAAAGTACGCTCATTCGCTGCATCAATATGTTGGAAACACCTACAGCAGGTAAAGTTTTTGTAGACGGTCAGGAATTAACAGCCATGCGCAATAGCGAATTACGCAAGGCAAGACAAAATATTGGCATGATTTTCCAACATTTTAATTTGCTAGCCAGCCGCACGGTCTATGACAACATTGCCTTCCCCTTGGAGATACAAGGAATCGACAAAGCCGTTATCAAGCAAAAAGTGGAGCCTTTGCTAGAGCTGGTCGGTCTGACCGATAGGCGTGACCACTACCCTTCTCAATTGTCAGGCGGACAGAAACAAAGGGTCGGTATCGCTAGAGCGTTGGCAAGTAATCCCAAAATTCTACTCTGTGACGAAGCAACCTCAGCCCTCGACCCCCAGACTACCAAATCTATTCTGGAACTGCTCCGTGATATTAACAAAAGACTAAATCTTACAATCGTCATGATTACGCACCAAATGCAGGTTGTCAAAGATATTTGCGATAGAGTAGCTGTTATTGAGCACGGCAGTATTATTGAAGAAGGTTCTTTACTGGATCTCTTCACCAATCCCCAAACTGCTACAACTAAGGAATTCATCAGTACTATTAATAATGTGGAATTACCTGCTATCTTAAAGAACACTAAAATATTCCCTGATTACCAGCCTAATACCACACCAATTATTCGCATTTCCTTTATCGGCAATAGTGCTGGGGACCCTTTAATCTCTACCTTAATTAAAAATTATTCTGTAGATGTTAACATAATTTACGGTAATATCGACAGCATTAAAGACACTCCCTACGGTACTATGGTCGTAGAATTAAGCGGGACCAAAGATAATATGGAAACCGCTATTAGCTACTTGCAAGAAAGAAACTTAAAAATCGAGGTGTTAGGTTATGTCGCCAGAAATGATTAATCTATTGTTAAAGTCTTTTGGGGAGACCTGCTACATGGTAGCGGCTTCCACTCTCCTAGCTGTCTTAGTCGGTCTGCCCTTGGGTGTCATCTTAACCGTTACTAGACGCGGCCATATTCTCCCCAACGCAGCCATTAATTCTATTTTGGGCGCTATTGTTAATGCGACCCGCTCCACTCCATTTATTATCCTCATGGTTGCCATCATTCCAGTGACCCGCTTGATAGTGGGCTCTTCTATCGGTACTACTGCAGCCATCGTCCCGCTGACTATTTCGGCAGCTCCTTTTGTAGCAAGAATTATTGAGTCATCTCTACTAGAGATAGATCCGGGGGTAATAGAGGCGTCCCAATCCATGGGCGCCAGTCCTATGCAGATTATTACCAAAGTACTGCTTCCTGAGGCTATGCACTCTATCGTCTTGGGTGTTACCCTGGCAATCATCAGCTTAATCGGTTACTCCGCTATGGCCGGTGCACTCGGTGGTGGCGGCCTGGGTGACTTGGCTATCCGCTACGGTTACCAAAGATTCCGTATGGATATCATGATTGCCACTGTAGTAATCTTGATTGCACAAGTACAAATTGTCCAATCGCTAGGTAATTATATTTCCGCAAAACTAAATAAAACTAAATTATAAAATAAATTATAAGAGGGGTAAATATTATGAAAAAAATAATTTTATTGTTAACTTGCATTCTAGCCTTAGGTGCTTTAGCCGGTTGTGGCAGCGGTGACAAAAAGCCAGCTACTCCGGCTCCTGCCAAGGATTCTGTCCTGAAGATAGGCGTTACCGCCGGACCTCATGCCGAAATCATGGATAACGTGAAGAAATTGGCGGCTAAAGAAGGCCTTAAAGTAGAAGTAGTGGAATTTTCTGATTATGTGACACCTAATGTAGCTCTCTTCCAAGGTGAACTTTTTGCCAATAGTATGCAACATGCTCCTTATTTGGCTGCTACTTTGAAGAAAGAGCCCAAATTCGACCTCGTGGAAGTCTTCAAAACAGTTAACTTCCCCATGGCTGTTTACTCTGCCAAGCTTAAAAAAGGTGAAGCAATTCCTGACGGTGCTTCCATCGCTATCCCCAATGACCCCTCTAACGGTGGTCGTGCTCTCTTGGTTCTGGCAAATGCTGGCTTGATTGATGTTAAAGACAAAAACAGTGTTACCACTACAGTTAATGACATTACCAAGAATCCGCACAATTACAAGTTCCAAGAACTAGATGCTGCTACTATTCCCCGTAGCATGAACGATGTCACAGTTGCAGTAATAAATGCCAATTATGCTTTACCAGCCGGCTTAAACCCTTCCAAAGATGCCTTGTTAGTGGAGAGTGCCAAAAATCCTTTTGTTAACATCTTTGTAACAAAGAAGGACCATGTCAAAGATGCTAAAATTGAGCAATTAAAGAAAATTTACCAATCTAGCGCCAATGAAAAGTTTATCCTAGAGCATTTCAAAGGAACCATCCTTCCTGCCTGGAAATAAAAACCGAGCCCTGACCATTGTGAACTGCTACCCGTCAAGTGGACAATTGAAAAAATATAAATTTTTTAATACCAGCGCAGAAATGTGCTGGTGTTTTTTATGCAGCTTTCAAATATTCTTCGTGCTTTTCGAAGGGTGTTAGCACAC
>JAQUUF010000115.1 GCA_028693975.1 Acidaminococcaceae bacterium | reverse complement strand
GTTTGGGTTCTGATGTTTCGCCGGTAGAGATTGCCACTCGTTCTCTCAAACGCGCACATGAATTATTGTGTGATGTGGTCATTATCGATACCGCCGGACGTTTGCATATTGATGAGGCCTTGATGGATGAGCTTAAGAATATTAAAGCCACCGTTAAACCTCAAGAAATCTTGTTGGTAGTAGACGCTATGACGGGTCAGGACGCTGTAACAGTAGCTGATAGCTTCAATCAAGCTTTGGGCATTACCGGTTTGGTAGTAACTAAGTTGGATGGTGACGCTAGAGGTGGTGCTGTGCTCAGTGTGAAGGAAGTAACCGGTTGTCCGGTTAAGTTCGTCGGTATGGGTGAGAAGCTAGATGCTTTGGAGCCTTTTTATCCCGATAGAATGGCTTCTAGAATCTTGGGCATGGGCGATGTATTGACTCTGATTGAGACGGCACAGAAGGCCATGGACCAGAAGGATGCAGCCGAGATGAGCAAGGCTCTGCAAAAAGGTGAGCTCACTTTGGACATGTTCCTCAAGCAGATGCAGAGCGTAAGGAAGATGGGTTCTCTGGAATCTATCTTGGGCATGATTCCCGGCATGGGCAATATCAGTGATAAGCTAAAAGAAGCCAATGTTGATGAGAAAGAGTTCGATAGAGTAGAAGCAATTATTCGCTCTATGACTGATAAAGAAAGACGTAAGCCGGAAATAATTAATGGTAGCAGACGACGCAGAATTGCCACCGGTTCCGGTATGCGCGTACAGGATGTGAACAAGCTCCTGAAGAATTTTGATGACAGTAAGAAGCTGATGAAGCAGATGACTGGTATGACCAAGTTCGCAAAAAAGGGTGGCTTCAAGTTGCCCTTTATGCAATAAATTATTTACTTATTGGAGGTGAAAAGAATGTCAGTAAAAATTCGTTTGAAACGCATGGGTGCTAAGAAATCCCCTTTCTATCGTATTGTTGTAGCTGATAGCCGTTCTCCACGTGATGGACGTTTTATCGAAGCAATCGGTACTTACGATTCTACTATGAAACCCGCAACTGTGAAGATTGAGGAAGAGAAGGCTTTGGCTTGGATGGCCAAAGGTGCTCAACCCACTGATACCGTTAAATCTTTGTTTAGTCAAAATGGTTTGATGGCAAAAGCTGCTGCTGCTAAAACAGCTAAATAAGGGAGGCGCGCATAATGAAAGAAATGGTGGAACTTATCGCCAAATCCCTTGTAAATAATCCCGATCAGGTCAATGTGGAAGAAGAGAGAACAGGTACTACTGTTGTGCTCAAAATCCATGTTGCTCCTGAAGATATGGGCAAAGTAATTGGTAAGCAAGGTCGTATTGCTAAGGCGATACGTGTTGTTATGAAAGCTGCCGCAACCCGAGAAAACGTCAAAGTAATCGTGGATATTGGCTAAAAGAGAGGTTAATATTATGGATAAAATGATGGTTAAAATGCCTGTGGCTGTTAAAGCAAAAGTTACTGAATCATTAAAGGCTAAGCTTATAGCAGAACTCCAAGATGGGGTTAAGGCCGCTAATCTTGATTTGGAGCAATTTGAGTTTGCTGCCAAAAGAGCTATCAATGAGCAAGCCAATCAAGATGAACGTATGCTAGATGCTCTGCAACATTCTATCGAAGTGGAAAGAGCTAAACGTACTTCCGCTCGTGATGAGGTAGCAGATAAATTAAAACGCGCTGAAAAACTAGAATTAGGTGCCGAAATTGGTCATGGCCAGTTAGAGCGTACAGTTGAGATTGAAGTCGGTACCGACTTAGACCAACTGCTCGGAGCTGAGATTGTGACTGAAGACGGTAAGATTATCGCTTTTAGGGCATAAGCGTGAAAGAGCAAATTGTAATAGGTAAGATTGTCGCCCCGCATGGTGTGCGGGGCGAATTTCGTATTAAGCCCCTGACAGACAATCCGGAGCAGTTCTTGCAACTGGAGTATCTAATGCTCGAGGGTGGTACAATTCTGCATTTGGTGGGAGCGCGTTTCCATAAGAATGTGGTGCTGGTACAAGCGAAAGAAATTAACACAATGGACGAGGCAGAAGCGCTGCGAGGCAAGAATGTATTGATTAACACTGCTGATTTGCCGCCGCTGCCACAAGGACGCTACTATGTGGCAGATTTGGTGGGCTTTGCCGTCTATAATGAAGCAAATGAAGTAATCGGTTCTCTCAGTGATGTTATTACCACAGGGAGTACTGATGTTTTTGTGGTGCAAACAACTCAAAAACAGGAAATAATGATTCCTGCTATTGTAGATTATATAAAGTCAATCGATATCCAAGAGCGGGCCATTCATGTGGTTGTGCCGAAGTGGGCTGATTAAAATGAAATTTATTTTTATAACTTTATTCCCTGAGTTTATTGCTGATGCCTGTAATTTTAGCATCATCAAGCGAGGACGTGAGGCAGGACTCTTCACGGTGCAGAGTATTAATCCCCGTGATTTTACCACGGACAATCATCGCACAGTGGACGATACTCCCTGTGGTGGTGGGGCAGGTATGGTGCTGAAGGTAGAACCTTTCTTTGCAGCACTGGCAGCAGCACGCGCTCTTGCACCAGATGCTCTTGTAGTAGCCTTGACACCGGCTGGAGAGGTGCTAGGACAGCCACGAGTGGAACAGTTGGCCCATGCGCAGCAGGATATCATCTTCTTGTGCGGGCATTATGAAGGCTTCGACCAGAGAATTTTGGACCAGGCAGATTTGAAAATCTCCATTGGTGATTACGTCTTGACCGGTGGCGAAATGCCGGCTCTAGTCATGCTAGATACTTTGATTCGCTTTATTCCCGGTGTGTTGGGCAAAAGTGAGAGTGCCATGGAGGAATCTTTTAGCAATAATCTCTTGGAATATCCTCAATACACTAGGCCTATAGAATATCAGGGGAAAACTGTCCCGGATATTTTGTTGTCCGGTGACCATGCCAAGATTAAACAATGGCGTCTCAAGGAAGCTATCCGCACGACATATCTCTTGCGTCCGGATTTGTTGGCGAAGGCCAATTTGTCTAAGGGCGAGGGTAAGCTTTTCTTAGAGGTTGTAGCTGAAACAAAGGACAAAACAAATGAGTAATTTATACTTGGGATTGGTACATTATCCCTGTTATAACAAACATATGCAGGTTATTGCTACGGCAATTACTAATTTTGATATTCATGATATCGCCAGAACTGCGCGGACTTATGACGTGAGTCGGTATTTCTTGATACATCCCTTGGCAGCACAAGAGGAGATGCTGAAGAAAATTCTCGCTTACTGGCAGACTGGGTATGGCAGTATGTATAATCCTGACCGCAAGGAAGCTCTGTCACGAGTGGAATATCAACCGTCTATTGCTACAGCCATAGACGCTATTGAGGCAATAGAGGGAGTCAAACCGCTAACGGTGACTACTGATGCCAGAATATATCCCAACACAGTTAAGTATAGCTTTGTGCGCGATTTGCTAGAAACAGGCGATAAGCCTATTTTCTTACTCTTGGGTACCGGCTTTGGCTTAGAGCAGGAGACAATGACAGGCTTTGATTATATACTTGAACCAATTTGGGGACCTTGTGACTATAATCACCTCTGCGTACGTAGCGCAGCGGCTATTATGCTTGATAGGTTAAGATGTAAGATTTAATGCTAATAATGTTACAAAACAACTTGCGGTTGTACCCATATTATGGTATAATTGCGTGTATGTTAAACGGGCGGTCCGCTGTTAGATTGGACAAACATGAACGTCTAAGGATTTAAGGAGGATATAGAAGATGAATGTAATTGAAGCTTTAGAGAAAGAACAACTTCGCAGTGACGTTCCTGATTTTCGTGCTGGTGACACCTTGAAAGTTTATGTAAAGGTTGTCGAGGGTACTAGAGAGCGTGTACAGTTATTCGAAGGTGTATGTATCGCTCGCAGTGGCGGCGGATTGAGAGAAATGTTTACTGTACGTCGTATTGCTTCTGGTGTTGGCGTAGAGAGGACTTTCCCTTTGCACTCCCCAAGGCTGGATAAGATTGTAGTTGCTCGTCGCGGTATCGTTCGCAGAGCCAAACTTTACTACTTGCGTAATCTTACCGGTAAAGCTGCTCGTATTCGTGAAAGACGCTAATTTGTTTACCAAGGGGGACTGTGTATGCAGTCCCCTTTTAATTTAGACATTTGGAGATAAATATGACAGAACAAGCTAAGGAAGAAAAAAGCTGGCAAGATAACTTGAGCGACTGGTTAATTTCTATAATCATTGCCGTTGTGTTGGCTTTTGCTATTCGTACTTTTATCGTCGAGCCTTATTGAGTATCAGGCCCGTCTATGATGAATACCTTGCAGGATAGGGAACGACTTATAGTTAATAAATTTATTTACTATACTACCAACCCTAAGAAGGGCGAGGTTATTGTTTTTAAATATCCCAGTGATACTACGAGAGACTTCATTAAGAGAGTAATTGCTACTGGTGGCGATACCATCGAAATCAAAGATGGTAAGGTTTTTGTCAATGGTGAGCTGCTCAAGGAAGGCTATATCAAAGAGCCTTTCCATACTAACTATCGCAAAGCTGTTGTTCCGCAAGGGCATATCTTTGTTATGGGAGACAATCGCAATAATTCTGAGGATAGCAGATTCAGTGATGTAGGTTTTGTTCCTTTGGAGTTGGTCAAGGGCAAGGCTAGCGTTATTTTCTGGCCTTTGGGACAAATGCGTTCTTTGCCTTAGACAAGGAGGCGTTACCATGGAATTAAAAATACAATGGTTCCCCGGTCATATGACCCGTGCCAAGAGGATGATGGAAGCACAGATCAAATTGGTGGACGTGGTAGTGAGATGTTGGATGCACGCATTCCCAGAGCCAGTACTAATCCGCTTTTGTATGATTTG
>JAQUUF010000114.1:773-4919 GCA_028693975.1 Acidaminococcaceae bacterium | reverse complement strand
CGTTCACGGCTCAAGTCCGGCAGTGGGAAATGCACTCCACGAACTTCTGCGCCTAGATATCGCGCCACGTCCAAATAACGCTCAATAACATGGTCCTCGGCATGCTCTCCCACTATCGGCTCACTGACCAGATTGCTGCCTTCGCGCATCTCGCAATAGCCAATCTTATTAGCGCAGCCTGTCAAAAAAGCCACGGCACCGCTCTTGAATAAACCCTGCAAATCTATCACTAAGTCAAAATGCTTGGCATGCAGCTGGGCTCGGAATTCTTTGACGAAGTGCCACTTCTCACTCCAAGACATTTTCTTGAAGGCTACTTTGTCAAAATATATTATTTCGTCAATAATAGGCGGTTCCGGCACAAAAGCCGCAAATTGCGGATGCACCAGCCAACTAATTCTAGCCGCAGGAAATCTGTCCCTGATAGCCGCCGCCGTAGGCAGCGCATGCAGGACATCCCCCACTGAACTCATTTTGATGATTAAAATATTTTGATATTCCATAACCTATTCCATTTCTCTTTGTTGTAATACTCTGTGCACGAATTCCAGCAAGTCACCACCCACAAATAAATAGCCGCGGACACCTGCTTTATTCGCGGCTGCAATATCAGAGGGCTTATCACCAATCAGGAAGGATTGATGCACATTGATGTCATATTCTTGGATAGCACGCAGGAGCATCCCCGGCTTGGGTTTGCGACAGTCGCACTCGATACTGTATTCTGGGACTGTTCCTTCCACGTGGTGGGGACAATAGTAGAATTTGGTAATCTTCCCGCCTGCTGCTGCCACTGCTCGCTGCATATGTTGGTGCAATTTCTTCATATCTTTAATCTTGTAGTAACCGCGGGCTATACCGCTTTGGTTAGTTACCACAAAAATCTTATATCCCAGCTCCGTCAAATAAGCTACCGCCGCTTTGGCTCCGGGAATCCATTCTAGGTTTTCAATGCGATAGAGATAATCTTTATCGACATTGAGCACACCGTCACGGTCGAGGAAAACTGCCTTAACGCTCATGAGTATAGTACCCGCCTGTCTTGTCTAGAACCGCACAATATTCTGCTACAGCCTTCTCCAAAGGAGTAAAGCCACCTGTATAACCTGCTGCTAGTAGCTTGGTAGCATCAGCTTGGGTATAGCTTTGATATTTACCTTTGAGTACTTCGGGGAAGGGCACATATTCCAGCTTGCTCTCTGGGGCACCAAAATAGTTCAGTACGCCACGAGCCAAGTCATTGAACTGATGGGCATGACCAGTACCGCAATTATACACACCGGACAGCTCTGGGTGGTCCCAGAAGAAGAAATTAACTCTCACTACATCCTTGACGTAGATGAAATCTCTAGTCTGCTCCCCCGGGCCATAGCCGGCATAGCCTTCAAACAACTTGACCTTGCCTTCTTTGTTCCACTGGTTAAACATTTGCATAACCATAGAAGCCATTTTACCCTTATGATTCTCTTGGGGGCCGTACACGTTAAAATATCTGAGCCCTACTATTTGGCTCTCCGTCTTACCAAAATAACGACGGGCATAGTTATCGAAGAAAAGTTTGGAGAAAGCATAGACATTCAGTGCTTCTTCACATTCAGTTTTTTCGGTGAAGCCATGCTCGCCGCTGCCATAGGTAGAAGCAGAAGAAGCATACAAGAATTGTATCTTGTGCTCTAGGGCAAAGTGCATCAGCGTCTTGGTATACTCAAAATTATTCTGCATCATGTATTTGCCGTTGTATTCCATAGTATCTGAGCAAGCACCTTCGTGGAAAATAACATCTATCTGTTTGTCAGCGAATTTACCGGCCTTAATTGCTGCCAAGAAATCCATCTTATCCATATAATCCAGAGCTTTCAGACCTTGAATATTCTTGAACTTAACCATATTAGTCAAATTATCTACAATCAAAATATCTTCACGGCCGCGCTCATTGAGACCCTTCACTATATTGCTGCCGATAAACCCGGCACCGCCTGTTACTATTATCATAGCTTGCCCTCCTTGACCAACTTGCTAATTTGCTCAACTATTCCTGTCGTGGAATAACCTTCTTCGAACTCAATAAGCTTGACCTCACCGGCATATTCCCGTCCTGCGACTTCATCTACTTTGTAGTCGCCGCCCTTGACCAGAATATCCGGAGCAATGGCTTTAATTAATTCTGTCGGCGTATCTTCGTCAAACAAAACCACCGCATCCACGCAGCCCAGTGCTGCCAGCACCCTAGCTCTGTCTTGCTCCTGCACTAGAGGTCTAGTCTCGCCTTTGAGGCGTCGCACAGAAGCATCAGTATTAAGCCCTACTATCAGGTGCTTACCTAAGCGAGCAGCTTTTTCCAGATATGTCACATGACCTACATGCAAGATATCAAAACAACCATTGGTAAAAACTACCGTCTCGCCGGCTGCACGCCAAGTCTTGGCGAGACTGACTACTTCTGACCGCAGCAGCGGTCTGTAGCCTTGCCCACTCCTGCGCTCATCGCTCAATATTTCTTTGAGCAATTCCGTGCGATGCACTGGATAAGTACCTACCTTGGAGACCACAATGCCAGCTGCCTTATTAGCCAGCTCCACCGCCTCCGAGAGGCTCAAGCCTCCTGCCACGCCTGCCAGCAGCGTCGCTGCCACCGTATCTCCGGCACCGGAAACATCAAATACTTCGATGGCCGCTGCCGGTTTGTGCAAGACTTCTTGCTGCCCAATCAAGGACATGCCCTTCTCGCTGCGGGTTACTACTACATTCTTAATATTATATTTTTGCTGAGCAGCTCTGGCGATAGCCTCTACTTGGATATCTTCATTGGCTACCTGCCTACCGGCCGCTTCGCACATTTCTTTCAGATTTGGGGTGATAAAATCACAGCCTTGATACTTGGACCAGTCACTACCCTTAGGGTCTACCAAGACGGGGATACCGTAAGCCTCAGCTGTGCGAATAATCTTCTGGCAAAAGGCACTAGAACAAACTCCCTTGGCATAATCTGACACGACAATACCGTCTAGTCCTTGGTCCAGCAAATCATCTAGCCAGGTTGTGAGGCCCTGCACCTCAGCGACGCTCAAATCGCCCACTTCTTCGAAGTCCAGACGCAGCATTTGCTGGGTAGCACCGACAATACGCAACTTGGTAATCGTCTCACGCTCCTGTGAGGGCAACAGACCTGCATAATCAATCCCTGCCTCATCTAGCATTCTCTCCAAATAGCGTCTATTATCGTCGGCGCCTGTTACCCCGCCCACATAGACTTGGCAGCCTAGATAGGCCAGATTGGCCGCTACATTGGCCGCACCTCCCAGTACCGACTCAATTCTCTTAACACGATTGACCGGCACCGGTGCTTCCGGTGATATACGCTTGACTTCGCCATAGAAATATCTATCCAACATGACATCGCCCAGTACCGCTATCTTTAGTTTTTGGACTTTGTCCGTGAGAAACTGTGCACTTTGCATTACTCCCTACTCCTCTGCTATTTCACAAAGTATATGCCCTATCAGGCTATGCACCTCTTGGGCTCTGGCCGTTACCTTACTAGGAATAGCCAGGCAGACATCACAGACCTCTGCCATCTTGCCACCGCCGTAAGCTGTCAGCCCTACTATCTTCATATCCTTCTTGCGGGCTTCTTCAATCGCCGCTAGGACATTGACACTATTACCAGAAGTAGAAATCGCCACCAGTACATCTCCTGCCTGCCCCAGTGCCTCTACCTGACGAGCAAACACTCTGTCATAGCCATAGTCGTTGGCGATAGCTGTCAAGATAGAGGTATCTGTAGTCAAAGCAATAGCCGGCATACCGGCACGCTCCTTCTGGAAGCGTCCAACTATCTCTGCTGCCCAATGCTGGCTATCGGCCGCACTGCCGCCGTTACCACAAAAGAGCAGCTTATGTCCTGCCGCCAAAGCAATCTTCCACAGAGCCGCAGCGTCTTCTATACTCCGCATAAGCTTCTTACTCGTCATTACCCTGTGAATTAATTTGGCATGTTCTTCAAATCGTTCTTCAATCAGCGTCATCTTTACCACCTGTACAATTCATAATTGATAGACCACTCAGAATCGTTATTGTATTTCTTGTCTTTGTATTCGAGCGTAATCCGCCAGCAGCAGAAATCATGCTCAATGCGATAAATATACT
>JAQUUF010000114.1:0-763 GCA_028693975.1 Acidaminococcaceae bacterium | reverse complement strand
ACTCATAAATTGAGCTATTGCCTGCATCATAGCGCGCTACCACGCTAGCTCTATTATTTCTATCAAAGTTCTTGGCTAGACCAAACTGCAGCTCCTTGTCCATATCGGGACTATCGTAATCAAAGAGTGCGTATTCCTTCTTCTGCCAGTAATAACCTACCCAATTGCGCCACCCCGCAGGATAGCTCTTGCCCACTACTACATTGTAGAACAGAGTTTTGTAATTGGCATCATCGTCATAGCTTTCCTTGACCCACTTGTGGCCTACACCCATATTAAGCGTCAGTGGATACTTATCACCCCAGTATATTTGATCATGACTGAGATAGCCGCCATATTCTGTATGCCAGCTCTTCTTGTAATTATCACTCCACAAGCCATGATTGTAATACAAACTATAATTAAGCGGCAGTTTCTTCGTGAATTTGTGCGGCTTATACGCTATTGTAAAATCATTCTGCTTCTTAATCCAGTTATTGTCGCTATCCTCTTGATGACCATTCTTATTAGTAATAGCAAAATTGCGTTCATCATGCTTGGCGTGCAGCATCGGCCGCCAGCCAATCTTGGAGTAATAGACCATATCCAAGGCTACGGTATCCTTGTCCGACAACGCCTTCTCGTAGGTATAAGTAATCTCCGTACCATGCTCTTTGCTCTGACCGATATGGGGCACTATGGCATTTTCCTGTTTGTCGTTCAAGCGGTTAATCCATCTGTCCCTGCTATAGATATGCTTGCCTTTGATATATACCTTAACATT
>JAQUUF010000113.1 GCA_028693975.1 Acidaminococcaceae bacterium | reverse complement strand
ATAAGCAAGGTTGGTTGCGGTCCTTTCAATATAAAAAGCTCGTTTTGTAAAAAGCTTGACAAGAACCACCTAAATTTTGTATACTTATATCCGCAGTCATTTTATGCTGCGGATATTTTATTAATTGAATGTTGGTACCACAAGTTTTCAACCCGGAGAGATGACCGAGCGGTTGAAGGTGCACGCCTGGAAAGCGTGTGTATGGGAAACCGTACCGAGGGTTCGAATCCCTCTCTCTCCGCCATTAATATTCTAGCCGCACAAAGCGGTTTTTTGTTTTTCTAGCGGACTGCGGTGGTGGGTCCTGCGCAATGCTGGACTGTGAACCGTGTCAGGTCCGGAAGGAAGCAGCACTAAGCAAATTCTGGTATGTGCCGCGGGGGTGCCTATTATCGCAGCCCGCTAGGAAAACAAGGCAAAAAAGAGCAGACAAAGTTGAACTTTGTCTGCTCTTTTTAGTTACGCTTAATCAATATGTTGAATAGCATCGTCGTCATCTTCGGTTTCATCGGCGGGCAACAATAAGATAGGTCTATCGCTGTTGAGAGCGAAGTTCTGGCTAGTGCTGCCAAGCAATAGCCCTTTGATGAGACCGCCACCAGTTTTAGACATGATAACCAAAGAGGCATCAACATCTTCGGCAATGTGTCGCAAGCGTTTGGAGGCAGTACCTTTTTCTACGATATAGGAGGCTTTAACACCATAAAGCTTGATTTCATCTACTAACTCTTTGAGCTTTTGCTCTGCCAGAGTAATTCTGACAGACAAGTCTTTGTCGTTGCGACTGCGCTCAATAACATTGACCACTACAACTTCGTCGATATTTTCTCGCAGAGAGCGGATAACATTTAAAGAGGTAAGCGACTCACGAGAAAAATCCGTGGGCAAGAGTACCTTGCGGAGCAAAGGAACTTGATTGTCGTCTGCTCGGTAAATCTTTTCAATAAAAAGCGGATAGGAGGCAACCCTAGCCAAAT
Organism: Acidaminococcaceae bacterium; assembly: GCA_028693975.1. Classification (GTDB taxonomy): domain Bacteria; phylum Bacillota; class Negativicutes; order Acidaminococcales; family Acidaminococcaceae; genus JAQUUF01. The sequence continues at coordinate 3,973 of JAQUUF010000113.1, read as the reverse complement.
CAAATGTTGTGCTACCCATGAGAGTAGTGCTGAGGTAGCTCTTGCCATGAGAAGCGGCCAAGACTAATTCCACATCGTGTTCTTCGGCAAGGCGGTTAATTTCTTCGAATGGTTCGCCTGAGGAAATAATAATGCAGGTATCTTCATATCCGGCCTGCTGAATCTGTTCTTCTAGAGATTTTAAGTCTTCCATGGCAGTGTGATAAGCACTGCTTTGGGGTGTGTCGTCATCATCTGTTATGTAGGTGAGAATGATTTCTGTTTCCAAATTAGGGCATAGGGCAAAGAGACAATAGGGTAAAGCCTTAGCGGAAGAACTGAAATCTGTAGCGACCAAAACCTTATTAAACATAAAGCATAGCTCCTTCTGCAATAAATGAATTATTACACCTTTATTATAACATATAGACGGTGATAATATAATATTTGATTGCTATTGAAGCGAAAATACCGTACAATTTAAAATAGTGGTACAATATATTAGTAAGGAAAACTATGAAAAAATTAGCACAAAGATTTCTGATACCGGCACTTATTCTAGTGGTATGGTGGATAATTGTAAAATTACAGATATTTAGTTCTTACTTGCTGCCTGCGCCGCTTACCACGTGGCAGGCTTTTCTTGAGTTGTGTGCCAGTGGTATTTTGTTTAAGCATGTGACAGTGAGTTTGCTAAGAGTTTTTGCCGGTTTTGGTCTTGCGGTGTTGTTGGCACTACCCCTGGGGATTATCTGCGGCTTGAGTCGCTTCTTTAAGGAGTTTTGCTGGAGTACCTTGGAGTTTTTGCGGCATGTACCACCTTTGGCGGCCATTCCCTTAATTATTCTCTGGTTTGGTATTGAAGAAGCGTCCAAACTGGTAATTATTGTTTTGGCGGCCTTTTTTCCATTGTTTCTCAATACTTACAGCGGCGTAACTACTTGTGACAAAAAGCTATTAGAAGTAGGAACGGCATTACATTTAACCACTTGGGAAAAAGTGCGGCATATCCAACTACCTGCGGCCTTGCCCACTATTATCATAGGGCTGCAACTTTCGCTAGGCTATAGCTGGCGTGCCTTGATTGGCGCTGAGCTAATTGCGGCGTCTAGCGGGATTGGTTATATGATTTTGGATGCTGAGGAATTGTCGCGCCCAGATGTGGTCTTGGTAGGAGTGTTCGTTATCGGTATTATAGGTACAGTAATTGACGAAATTTTCATCATGTTGGCTAAGCGCTTGCTGCCTTGGCAGAGAAAGGCAGAGAACAATGGCTATTAAGATACATGGTTTAACTAAGAGTTATGGCCCGGTACCTAATCAGGTGCGCGCTTTACAGAATCTTGATTTGACGATAGAATTAGGCTCATTGACAATGATAGTAGGTAAGAGTGGTTGCGGCAAGACTACTTTGTTGCGACTTCTGGCAGGGCTGGAAGAGCCTACAACAGGCAATATTGAACTAGAAGGACTGGCACAACCTAATATCGGCATTATGTTTCAAGAGCCGCGGCTTATGCCTTGGCTAACAGTGCAGCAAAATATTGAATTTGCCAAGTTGCATAAAGAGGTAGACCAGCAATTTGGGCAAGACACCCAACAGCTTTTGCTTGCTTTAGGACTAGAGCGTTTTGGACAAGCCTATCCGACTGAATTATCAGGAGGTATGGCTCAAAGAGTTGCGCTAGGCAGAATTCTGTATTCTGACCCTGATATTATTTTGATGGATGAACCCTTTAGTGCTTTGGATTTTTTTACACGACGTGATTTGCAGAAGACTTTGCGGCAACTATGGCAAAAAGATGGTAAAACTATAATTTTTGTTACACATGACGTCGGGGAAGCTCTTTTGTTAGGACAAAGAGTTTTGATTATGGAAGCAGGGAGCTTGATTGGTGATTTAAAGATTGATTTAGCTTATCCGCGCAATCCTGGAGCTACTGGGTTCCAGCAAAAACGTGAAGATATATTAAAAATTATAGGGGGGTTTTAGTATGAAAAAGATTTTGACACTTGTGACATTGATGTTAGTTGTATTTAGTAGTTTGGCCGGTTGTGGTGGCGGTAATAAGGCCAAAGAGGCAGGAGCACCTGCCCCGGAAAAGCTCAAGGAATTGCGAGTTACTTATGTTAAATCGCCGCTTAATATTCCACTAATTGTAGGCAAGTATAATCAGACTTTGGATAAAAGCTTTGCCAAAGACAAGGTTAAAGTAACGTTCCCGGATATTAATTCTGGAGCTAAACAAACGGAAGCTTTGGCTGCCGGCAGTTTGGATATTTGCAGTGCCTTGGGTGGCACTTCTGCTATCTTGGCTGCTTCTAATGGTGTTGATTTGAAGATAGTGGGCATTTTTAGCAGAGCGCCGAAGGCTTTTAATATCATGGTTAAGGATACTGCTATTAAGAGTCCGCAAGACTTGAAAGGCAAGAAAGTTGCTGGACCCAAAGGAACTATCTTGCACCAAATTTTAGTGGCTTATTTGGCTCAAGGCGGGCTCAAAGAAAGTGATGTGGAGTTTGTTTCTTTGGGGATTCCCGAATCTGTTAATGCGCTTATGAGTGGCAAAGTTGATGCTGCTTTAGTAGCTGGCGCTGATGTTCTGCGTGCTCAAAAAGCTGGCGCTACAGTCTTAACTAATGGTGAAGGCTTGGTTGACGCAACAATTGTTACAGCTGTAAGCGGTAAATTCTTAAAAGAACATCCGGCAGCAGTGAAGCAGTATCTTGATGCTATCCGCAGTGATTTGAAGTTTATGCAAGACAAACCTGACCAAGCTTATGAATTTACGGCCAAAGAGACAGGCCTTACTGCTGATGCTGTTAAGCTGATGGCACCTTGGTACAATTTTGACCCGACCATTACTCCAGCTGACATTACGGACTTGGAGAAAACGCAAGATTTCTTGATGTCTAATGGTATGCAAAAGAATAAGATTGATATTAAGAAAATTATTGCTACGGTAAAATAAGGATTGAACTATGGATAATAACGGTGTAAACAAATTATCTGAAATGGCTGGTATGGCACCAGGAGTAGCTATTCCTGTAGATGTTGACCCTAGTGTGCCTTCTAAGTTTGTGGTGTCCTGCCTCCAACACGGGCAGGTGACAACGCAAAGGCTGGGTTCCTTGCGAGATGAATTCCCGGAGCATCCAGTGGGGTCTGTCTTATGGATTGATGTACAGGGCTATTCCGGGTTGACCTCTATCAGCAAAATATTTGCAGCTTTGCAGGTTCATCCCATGCTCCAGGCTGATATTCTCAATACTAAACACAGAACCAAAATGGATATATTGGATGATACTCTGTTTGTGGTGGTCAAACGATTGGTTAAATCTACAGCTGGGCGAATAAGATCTGAACAGGTGAGTTTTTTGGCTAAGGGGAACGTTATCGTTACTTTTCAACCAGTTACAGAAGATAGTTTTGAAGGAGTGCGCAAACGTTTACCACTTTTCAAAGAGGATAAAGCTACTCCCAGCTATGTCTTATATGCCTTGTTAGACAATGCAGTAGACAACTTTTTTGGCGTGGTTGAGTATCTGCAAGCGGCTATTGAGAAAACAGAAAAGCACCTCTTGTCCAACGATGCCGCTGTGGATAGGGGTAGTATTACGATTCTTAAACGAGACATTACACTGACGCGCCATGTTATTTGGCCCATTAAGAATGTTATTATAAATATTCGCGGAGATAAAGAAGACTTTTTCCCTCCGGAGCTGGATATTTATCTTCGTGATTTGAAAGACCATATTTTGCAGTTGGATGAAGCCTGTGAGCTTTGTTACGAGGGAGTAAACAGTGTTATTCAATTAAATATGGACAATATTAATACAAGAACCAATGAAATTATGAAAACATTAGCTCTTATTTCTACAGTTTTCTTACCGTTGACTTTTATTGCCGGCGTGTATGGTATGAACTTTGAGTTCATGCCAGAGCTGCGCTCGCCTTGGGGCTATCCCTTGGTTCTGGGCATGATGGCAGCTA
>JAQUUF010000112.1 GCA_028693975.1 Acidaminococcaceae bacterium | reverse complement strand
GGTTTGGACGCTTTAATAATAAGGCTATCTGTATGATAAGGGAAGAGGGTTTCGATCCTTTTCCCTTTATTTTTGCCAATTATAATTTTACACTAAGTATGCTATCTATCTATTGCCTATAGCAACTTATCAACTTTTCCCCGTGAATAACTCTTGCCACATTTTAGAGCTATACCTGTTTCCTAGAAAGTGTTAGAATAAAAATAAATATTACAGCAAAAGAGGCTAATTATGAAAATAGAAGCATTAGCTACACTCGCACAAGAATTAGGTAAATGTCAAGCTTGTCACCTTCGGCAAGATGCCTTGGCTCCTGTAGGCTGGTACGGTAATCCAAACAGTCCACTGGTAATAGTTGGCGAAGGCCCCGGCGGCCAAGAGGATGATTACGGCTGCCCACTCATTGGCCCTTCAGGACAATTGCTGGACAAAGCGCTATGGGCAACAAAAATGACTCGTGACCGTATCCTCACTACCAATATAATCAAATGCCGTCCTAAAGGCAATCGTACTCCTTCTGTTGAAGAAGGTGCCTTCTGCGCCAAAATTTGGTTGGAGAAAGAACTCGCTATTATTCAGCCAAAAGTCATCGTTGCCTTAGGCAGCGTAGCAATGCACTATCTCATTGACCCTACTCTCAAAATTACTAAGCAGCGTGGACTATGGTTCAAAACAGAAGACGGTTTTGATTGCATTGCCACCTATCACCCTTCTTATTTGTTGCGCCTCTCCGGGCATGACCAAGTGGCAGCCAAATGGGATGTCTTCCATGACCTAGAAGCAGCAAGAGCCAAAGCGGCAGCAGCTTGCCCGAATTACAACTTCCAATCAGATAATCCCATTGACCTCTTTGCCCTCTTTGCCAAACGCCAAAAGATAAATTAATTAATAATTATTATTGACAAAGTGCCTTTATTGAGTTATACTCTCTATAAAGAACAAGTAGCAATAAGAAATTAGATTAAAATAATCAGGGGAACCAATGCAGTTCCCAACAAAAAGGAGAGTGTAATTATGAGAAGTATCGCTGAATTGGATTTACAGTATGCACACAGATTTTATGGTTTTAAGGGTGAGGCCCAATATTTACATGGCCATACCGGTCATTTGACCATTGAGGTTGAGGACTCTGTTAATGCAGGCGTTAATATGGTTTTCCCTTGTAACGAGATTCAAAAGACTGCATGGGATTTGTTAAGGAACTTTGACCATGCTCTAATTTTAAGAGAAGACGATCCCCTTCTTCCTGCTATCTTGGATGTTTACGAGAAACAAGGCATCCGTAATGGAGCTCCTACCAACAAAATGATGGGACCGGCTTTCAAAACTGACTTGGCTACGGCTTATCCTGAATGCCGTCTAGTTGTTACCAAAGAAACAATGACCGTCGAAGGCATGATTAAGATTGTTTATGACCTCTTAAAAGACAAATTGAATATTGCCAAGATTACTTTCACTAGCGGCGTGAATGCAGCTACCGCTGATTACAAAGTTGAAGGCAGTATGGACCGTTGCCCCTTGTGTGGTATTACTCTAGTTAATGGTGTTTGCCCCAAATGTGGTTACACAAAAAGATAATTAGCAGACAAAAAAGCTAGCGAGAATTTTCTCGCTAGCTTTTTATTTTATCTGTAACTTACTCGCTCTGGATTCATATCATGCATATGGAGTCTTGTTTTTGCAGTTTCTGCCCATTCGGTACCAGCCTTGCCATAATTACAATAAGGGTCAATGCAGATACCGCCACGTGGCGTGAACTTACCCCATACTTCCATATATTTAGGCTCTAGTAACTTAACTAAATCCGTAAGAATAATATTTACACAATCCTCGTGAAAATCCCCATGATTACGAAAGCTAAATAAATATAATTTTAGTGATTTACTCTCCACTAATTTCTCGTCTGGAACATAGGAAATATAGATTGTAGCAAAATCTGGTTGTCCTGTCTTCGGACACAAACTAGTAAATTCTGGGCAATCAAACTTCACGAAATAATCGCGCTCCGGATGTTTATTACCAAAACATTCCAAAACACTAGGATTATAGTCTTGTGCATAATTAGTTGTAGTTTGACCCAGCAAAGTAATGCCTGTTAAGTCTTTATCTGTTCTTCCTACCATTATTTTATTTTGCTCCTGTTCTGTCTGCAGATAATTGCAGAACTTTGTTTTTGCCTAGTCTAGCTTCAACCGCCGTTACAAATATCGCTGCAACAATACCAGGTATTATCTGCCCTGCAACAACTGAGGGCATTAAAACTAGGTAGGGCAAATTAAGTAAATAAGACAACCAAGCTGGTACCAAAAGGCCAGGGATAAAGGTAATAGCCAGGGTAATAAAGAAACTAGGTAAACCTCTTCGGTGTCCCCAAACTATGACACTACTGGTAATGATACCCACTAGAGTGCCACCTACAATATCAAGAACGCCTAATCCACCCATCAAAGTATTGCTGAGACAATTAGCCAAACCCATAGGAACAATCAGAAACGGGAAAAGTGCACTTAGTCCATATATAGCAGTGGCAATCCGAATTTGATATTGTCCAAAAGCAAAGCTCTGAGTACAAACCATAACTACTACATACAAAGCAATAGTCAAAGCTGATATTGTAAGTTTGTGAGTTGCTGATAATTTTTTATTAAACATTTTTGCTCCTTTGTAGGCAAATAAAAAAGGAAGGCCATAGCCTTCCCATCCGAACAAGAATAAACAAACATTCTTGGCCCTAGTTTTATTTAAAGACAGGATGGTACTAATGAACTGTCCGTATTGAATTATATTGGAACATTATACAATATAGTACCATCTCTGTCAATCACGACAAAGCTATTTAATATCTTGGGCAAACTTTTGTAAAGCAGTCGGTATAGTAATACCAAGTGTCGTCGCTGCTTCTTTATTAATTATATCTTTATATTCCTTCTGTGAAGCAATCGGCATATCTTGTGGTTTGGATTTACCTAACAAAATATCACCAGCCATTTCACCGCTGACTACACCCAATTCATAGAATTCAATCCCGACGCTACAAAATGCTCCGGACTTAAGCATACTGGACTCACCGGCAATAACAGGAATTTTGGCCTCATTAGTCACTTTAATCAAAGTCGGCATAGAAGAAGCCAAAACATTATCCGTAGGAACATAAATCATATCTACCTTACCAATCAAGCTGCTAGCAGCTTGTTGAATATCATTAACATTGCTAACCGTTACTTCTTCAACCTTTAAATTCTTTTCTTTGGCATACGCCTTGGCAATACCAACCTGTACTTGAGAATTAACTTCACTGGAAGTATAGATTATCCCCATCGTTTTAGCTTGTGGCAATAACTTCATAGCCAAATCAATCTGAGCTTTAATTGGCGTCATGTCATTGGCTCCGGTTACATTTGTATTAGGTTTCTTATCCGACTCAACCAATTTAGCGGTTTCAAAGCTAGTAATCGCATTGCCTACAATAGGAATAGTTTTGGTTGCATTAGCCATCGCTTGTGCAGTTGGCGTCGCAATAGCACAAATTAAATCCACTTTATTGGAAACAAATCTATTTGCAATGGTTTGTAGATTAGATTGGTCCCCTTGTGCATTTTGCATATCGAGCTTAACATTTTTCCCTTCTACAAAGCCCTTCTTCTTCAGTCCATCAATAAAACCTCTGCGGGAATCATCCAAAGCCTTGTGCTCTACAATCTGAGCGATACCAACATTAAAAACTTTGTCCTTAGTTTCCTTCTTGTCAGTTTGCTTGGCACCACCACATCCCGCCAACAAACCAAGACTTAGCACCATTGCTAAGCCACACGCCACCATTTTCATTTTTTTCAATTTCATACTACTGCCTTCCTTCCATTCTGCAAATTTTATTATTCAATCCCCTACCATTCTACCCGACCTAACCAATACTACTATCCAAGGATTGTTCCTATATTCTACCAAAATTAAAATAATAAAACAAGAAAACACTACAAAAATACTTTACAGTATTATATACTATTTATAATTAGTAAACATAATATGGAAAGGCACTTTACATATGGATACCACAGAATATCTACAAGCTTTGCGACAACGCTTAGCACCTTATTATGATTTTAAACCAGCTAATACCGAAAAACTTGCCTTTGAGCTGATAGCTGAATGTAACCACGCTGAAGAAGCCTACTTTCTTGCCAAAAGTATTAAACTTTATGGCATTAATAATAATGAATATATCTATCTCCATGCTTTACCTAATGCTTTAGATGCTAACACTTGGGAAAAATATTGTACCTATATAATAAATAAAATACGCAATTTACAACCAGACAAAGAGCATATGTCCAGTATCTTTCATCTAGTCTTCTTGATTTCGTCTCCGCTAGACAGAGTATTGCATCCCGCCATTAATAAATTCAAATTTCATAAAGACCATAGTTTTACCCTCAAGGGATGGTCGGATTTAAGTATAATTATTGTGGAACTTCCCAATCAAGTTATTACGACCAACAAATTAGGAGCAAAAAGCATAAAAAATTTCCAATTGTAATTTAAAATATTGCAATTGTTAAATATCATGTTAGACTGATTGATTGTTTATCTGGGAGGGATAGATATGAGCGGTACATTAATGTTAATCGGTTCACTTATTATTTTTGCCATAGCCTACGTTACTTATGGCTCGTGGCTGACCAAAAAATGGGGCATTAATCCTTCAAGGCCCACGCCTGCAGTTACCTTGTGTGATTTTAACGACTACATGCCTACTAAACCAGCTGTGCTAATGGGGCATCACTTTTCGTCTATTGCCGGTGCCGGCCCTATTGTTGGCCCCATTACCGCTGCTGTTTTTGGTTGGGTACCTGTGCTGTTATGGGTACTCATCGGCAGTGTGTTCTTTGGAGGTGTGCATGACTTCGGTTCTTTAGTAGCCTCCATTCATTATGAAGGAAAAACTATTGGACAGATTATTGAGCATACTTT